>CALBGD010000273.1 GCA_937893735.1 uncultured Clostridia bacterium
CCCGGACTATTTCGTGATAGGATACGGACTTGACTGCGGGGAAAAATACAGAAACCTGCCCTATATTGCTGAGTACTGTGAAGATTAAAAAGGAGGATCTATGAGTAACAAAGCAAACAGTTCCGCACAGCCGGGGGTACTTGAAAAGGTATTCAAGCTGAAGGAACACAACACAAACGTAAAGACCGAGATAGCCGCCGGCGTCACCACATTCATGACAATGGCGTACATACTCGCGGTCAATCCGAGCATTCTTTCCGCCGCAGGAATGGACAGCACAGCGGTTCTTATCGCCACCTGCCTTGCTTCCTTTGTCGGCACTATCCTGATGGGACTTCTTGCAAACCTCCCGTTTGCACTTTCCGCAGGAATGGGACTTAACGCATATCTTGCATACACTGTCTGCATTGGTTTTGGATATTCATGGCAGATAGCGCTTCTCGCCGTATTCATCGAAGGTATCATCTTTATTATTCTTTCACTCACAAATGTGCGTGAAGCTATATTTAACTGCATACCTATGCCGCTTAAGAAAGCAGTTTCCGTTGGTATTGGTCTGTTTATCGCATTTATCGGTCTCCAGAATTCAGGTCTTGTAAAGGCGAATGCATCGACGCTGGTTTCCATTACCAACTTCACTCAGGATTTCAACACTGCTGGTATCAGCGCACTGCTGGCACTGCTTGGAACTATCTTTACCTTCATTCTCCATGCGCGCAACGTTAAGGGCTCTATCCTTATCGGTATTTTTGCAACATGGATCGTCGGAATAATCTGCCAGCTCGTTGGACTTTATGTTCCTACTCCTGACGCTGGTTTCTATTCTCTTATTCCGTCGTTCTCCTTAACTGATTTCAGCGCGTTCGGACTTACATTTGGTCAGTGCTTCAATGTTGACTTCAGTTCTGTTGACATTCTAAACTTCATTGTTATCATCTTCTCGTTCCTGTTCGTTGACCTGTTCGACACACTCGGAACTCTCATCGGCGTAAGTGCTAAGGCAAATATGCTCGACGAGAATGGCAAGCTTCCCGCTATCAAGCCTGCGCTTCTCTCTGACGCTATCGCTACCTCTGTCGGCGCTGTATTCGGCACAAGTACAACAACGACGTTCGTTGAGTCCTTTGCCGGCGTAGGCGTAGGCGGCAGAACCGGACTTACAGCTATCACCACTGGTGTGCTGTTCCTTCTGTCCGTGTTCCTTGCTCCTATCTTTACGGCGATCCCGAGCTTCGCAACAGCTCCTGCGCTTATCGTGGTAGGCTTCCTGATGTTCAGCGCCATTGCAGACCTCAAGTTTGACGCAGAAAACCTTACAGACACTATCCCGGCATACATCTGCGTTATCGCAATGCCGCTGTTTTACAGCATTTCCGAGGGTATCTCCCTTGGCATCATCTCCTACACACTCATCAACCTCTTTACCGGAAAAGCAAAGAAGATACCGATACTGCTTTATGTGCTTTCAGTGCTCTTTATACTGAAATACATATTCCTGTAAATACCATAGGCAAGCAAAGCCGCTCGGAAACGGGCGGCTTTCATTTTATCTGATTTTACGAACAAGAAATGGCGGCTCAATAAAAGAGCCGCCGCTTTATATCAGTGGTTCCTGAACCACTTGCGTATCCATGCTCCGCCCTCGGAGTAATCGCTGTCCTTCCATTTTCCGTCCGCCTTTGCGGATTCCTTGAAGCATGAAGAAGATTCGTTTTTGTTTGCAAGATTCCAGTTGCAGTAGCTTACACCGTACTTATCAAGGAGCTTAAGCCACTTTTCAGATTGATTAAAGTCGTTCGCGCCGTTTCCGGAAGCGTCACAGCAGCCGAATTCCGAAACGAATATCGGAAGTCCGCCATTTATGCATTTTTCGGCGCGTTCCCTGAGCCAGTCGGTATGCGTAGCCGCATAGAAATGAAGCGCGTACATTATATTGTCGTATTTCAGCGGGTCGGCCAGAGCCTTGTCAATATCTTGACTCCATGTCGGAGTGCCTACGATTATCACTGCGTCCTTGTCATTCTTGCGAATTACCGGAATTACCTTCTCAGCGTAGGGCTTTATACAGCCGGACCAGTCAGCGTTTCCGTTTGGTTCGTTCACAATCTCGTAGATTATGTTCGGATAATCTGCGTATTTCTTCGACATATCCTTAAAGAAATCTATCGCTTCATCTGTGTATGCGGTCGGGTCGCCGGGATTCAGAACGTGCCAGTCGATTATTACATACATTCCGAGCTTGATGCAGATATCCACACCCTTTTCAAGAAGCTGACGGCTTCCGTCTTTGTTCTTCATGTAACACTGACCGTTGCCCCATTCGTCAACATACATCGCAAGTCTTACGACATTCGTGTTCCAGTCATCGCGGAGCGTCCGGAACGCATTCTCGTTAATGAAATCCGGGAACCATGTTATTCCGTGCGTGCTCATTCCTCGGAGCTGATATCCCTTTCCGTTCTTGTCAATAAGCTGAGTTCCCTTAACGGAAAGCTGACCGTGCGCCGCAACAGGAGTTGTTCCGCTAGGATCCTCCGGGGCAGGGGGGACTGTCTGAATTGTGGAAGCAGGAGTTGTTTCAGCGGGAGTGTTGTTTCCGCCGGAATTGTTTGAAGAACCCGCGGTATTGCCTGCCGCAGAGCCGTTCACAGTTACGCCCGCCGGTTTGAATTCACCGTCGCAAGCATAGTTGAAGCCAAATCCTGCTTTCCCGCCGGGAGCTATCTCGCCGTTGTAGCTTTCGTTCTTTACGGTCATGGTGGTTCCGCTGACAGAGAAAACTCCGTTCCATGATGATTTCAGCTCAAATCCAGACGGAACGGTAATTTTGAGCGTCCAGCTTCCTACTGTGTTTTTGCTGTTGTTTGTTATCTCGACCTCGTAGCCGCCGCACTGCTTTCCACCCTCTTCCCAAGTGGAATTGAGCTTCCAGTTTACGCTGAAATCCGAGGTTTCTCTAGGTTTTGAGGTCGTTGCGGAGGTCATTGAGGTGGTCTGCGGCTTCTTAGTTTCCGCCGGGAGGCTTTCAAATTCGCGTTCCGTAGTCTGCTGGAGAGATGTTGTGCTTTCTGCAGCGGACTCTGTTACAGTTCCGGAGATGGCATTTTCAGCTGGCTCAGAGGTTGGAACAGCTTCTGCCGGGTCGTTAGTCGCCGCAGAATCTGCGGTCAGCTCATCTGAGGAAACAGGAGCGCCCCCGCCGTTCGTAGCTTCTGTCTGTCCTCCGCTGTCGTAACTGATGTCTGATGACTCATTAGTCTGCGGAACTTCTTCAGGTCTTTTGTCAGCCGCGCAGCCACACAACATGGAAGCGCACAGCAACACCGCAAGAATCCCTTTTAATGTCTTTTTCATAGAGTTTCCCTTTCTGGACATAAATTTCGATACTATAATTATAACACTATGTTTTTTAAAAATCAACAGCCCGAAACAACAAATTTAGACATTGAACGATAAAAAATTCAAAACTGTATTGAAATCCGACGTCTTTTGTGATATGATATAGTAGATATATTCTGTAACGGTTACAGAAAAGAAAAATGGATAAGGGAGTAAAAAAATGCCAAAGAAGCAGGATATCAACAAAATACTCATAATCGGTTCCGGTCCTATTATTATAGGACAGGCGTGCGAGTTCGACTATTCGGGAACGCAGGCGTGCAAGGCGCTCCGCAAACTCGGATACGAGATAGTTCTCGTTAACTCTAACCCCGCCACCATCATGACCGACCCCGACGTAGCTGACATCACCTACATTGAGCCGCTGAACGTTGACCGTCTGACCCAGATCATCGAAAAGGAGCGCCCTGACGCACTTCTTCCGAACCTCGGCGGACAGTCCGGTCTGAACCTCTGCTCCGAGCTGAGCGAAGCCGGAGTACTCGAGAAGTACAACGTAAAGGTCATCGGCGTGCAGGTTGACGCTATCGAGCGCGGCGAGGACAGAATCGAGTTCAAGCACACCATGCAGAAGCTCGGTATCGAAATGCCAAGAAGCGAGGTCGCATATTCCGTTGACGAGGCTGTGAAGATAGCTGAGCAGCTCAAGTATCCTGTTGTTCTGCGCCCGGCATATACTATGGGCGGCGCCGGCGGCGGCATGGTATATAACGTTGACGAGCTGAAGGTAGTGTGCGCCCGCGGACTCCAGGCGAGCCTTGTCGGACAGGTTCTCGTTGAAGAGTGCATAAGCGGCTGGGAGGAGCTGGAGCTCGAGGTCGTTCGCGACGCTAACGACAATGTTATCACCGTATGCTTCATTGAGAACATAGACCCCATCGGCGTTCACACCGGCGATTCTTTCTGCTCTGCGCCCATGCTCACCATCAGCGAGGACGTTCAGAAGAAGCTTCAGGAATATTCCTATAAGATAGTAAAGGCAATAGAAGTTATCGGCGGCTGCAACTGTCAGTTCGCGCATGACCCGGTTTCCGGACGTATCGTTGTTATTGAGATCAACCCGAGAACCTCACGCTCCTCTGCGCTTGCTTCCAAGGCTACCGGATTCCCGATAGCGCTTGTTTCCGCAATGCTCGCCTGCGGTCTGACCCTCGACGAGATCCCCTGCGGAAAGTACGGTACTCTTGATAAGTATGTTCCGGGCGGCGACTATGTTGTTATCAAGTTTGCGCGCTGGGCATTCGAGAAATTCAAGGGCGCTGAGGATAAGCTCGGCACACAGATGAAGGCTGTCGGCGAGGTAATGTCCATCGGTAAGACCTACAAGGAAGCATTCCAGAAGGCTATACGCTCCCTTGAAACCGGAAGATATGGCCTTGGCTTTGCAAAGGATTTCAATAAGCTGTCGAAGGACGAGCTGCTTGCTAAACTCAGATTCCCGACCAGCGAGCGCCAGTTCATCATTTACGAGGCACTCCGCAAGGGCGCTACAATAGATGAAATCTACAACCTTACAAAGATAAAGCATTGGTTCCTCCAGCAGATGAAGGAGCTTGTTGACGAGGAGAACGCTCTCATTGCAAATAAGGGCGCAGTTCCCGCAGAGCCGGCACTCCGTCAGGCAAAGCTGGACGGCTTCTCCGACAGATATCTCAGCCAGATCCTCGGCGTAACCGAAGAGGAAGTCCGCAAGACCCGCGAGAGCTACGGTATCCGCGAGGCTTGGGAGGGAATCCATGTAAGCGGTACGGAGAATGCGGCTTACTATTACTCCACATATCATCTCGACAAGGATACAAGCCCTGTTTCCGACAAGCCGAAGATAATGATCCTCGGCGGCGGACCGAACAGAATCGGTCAAGGTATCGAGTTCGACTACTGCTGCGTCCATGCGGCTCTCGCGCTGAAAAAGCTCGGATTTGAGTCCATTATCGTAAATTGCAACCCGGAGACGGTTTCCACTGACTATGACACCTCTGATAAGCTGTATTTCGAACCGCTTACACTGGAGGACGTTCTCAGCATTCACGAAAAGGAAAAGCCGGTGGGCGTTATCGCACAGTTCGGCGGACAGACTCCGCTCAACCTTGCAGGCGACCTTAAGAAGAACGGCGTAAATATCCTCGGCACCAGCCCTGAGACCATCGACCTCGCAGAGGACAGAGACCACTTCCGCGCAATGATGGAGAAGCTCGGCATTCCCATGCCTGAGTCCGGAATGGCTGTTAATGTTGACGAGGCTCTTGAAATCGCAAACCGTATCGGCTATCCGGTAATGGTTCGTCCGTCTTATGTTCTCGGCGGCAGAGGCATGGAGATCGTTCACGATGACGAGATGATGAAGGTTTATATGGCTGCAGCAGTTGGCGTAACACCCGACAGACCTATTCTTATCGACCGCTTCCTGCACCATGCAACAGAGTGCGAGGCAGACGCGATCTCCGACGGAAAGAACTGCTTCGTTCCCGCCGTTATGGAGCACATTGAGCTCGCGGGTGTTCACTCAGGCGACTCCGCCTGCATACTTCCCAGCAAGAACCTTACTGAAAAGCAGGTCGCAACCATCAAGGACTACACAAAGAAGATCGCAGTTGAGATGAACGTATGCGGTCTGATGAATATGCAGTACGCCATCGAGGACGACACTGTATATGTTCTTGAGGCTAACCCGCGTGCTTCCAGAACAGTTCCGCTGGTATCCAAGGTTTGCAGCATTAACATGGTGCAGATCGCTACACAGATAATCACTTCCTCCCTGACAGGAAAGCCCAGCCCCGTTCCGGAGCTCCGCGACCACAAGATAAACCACTACGGCGTAAAGGAAGCTGTGTTCCCGTTCAATATGTTCCCGGAGGTTGACCCGGTTCTCGGTCCGGAGATGCGTTCCACCGGCGAGGTTCTTGGAATTTCTCCGTCCTTCGGCAAAGCATATTACAAGGCTCAGGAGGCTACCCGCACCAAACTCCCGCAGGAGGGAACCGTGCTCCTCAGCGTATGCGACCGTGACAAGCCGGAGCTCGTTGAGGTTGCAAAAGCGTTCAACGACCTTGGATTCAAGATAATCGCAACTGGCAAGAGCTACGAAATGATAAAGGAAGCCGGAATCCCCGCTGAGCATATTTTCAAGATGTACGAGGGCAGGCCCAACATCGCTGACCAGATTGCAAACGGCGAGATACAGCTCATCATTAATACTCCTGCCGGAAAGGACAGCGTTACCGACGACAGCTACATCAGAAAGGCTGCCATCAAGCACCGCATTCCGTATATCACCACAATGGCTGCCGCAAAGGCAAGTGCCGAGGGTATCAAGGCAATAAAGGAGAACAAGCACTTCGGTGTTAAGTCGCTTCAGGCACACCACGCTGACATAGAATAACCATAAAGCTCCCGCAATTTGTGGGAGCTTTCCATTTTAAGACATTTTTGTTCTGACCTATTGACAATCCTGGTTCTATATGTTATAATAATAGTAACAGTTATTGATTTGTATAGAACCGGGGGAAACATGAACTTTTCCAGACAGAGAGAAATAATATACGAACAGGTAATGAAATATCCAACACACCCAACAGCTGAAGAAGTTTACCGCTCGTTGAAAAGCGATAATCCCAACCTCAGCCTTGGAACCGTGTACAGGAACCTGAACCAGCTTAGCGAAGCGGGAATGCTGCTGAAGATACCGATAGCCGATGGAAGCGACAGATTCGATGGAAGAACGGACTGCCATTACCACATGATCTGCGAAAAATGCCGCCGCGTTTTTGACGTGGAGCTCAACTGTCTGGAGGATATTCCGAAATTGGTCAAGGCACAGTCCGGGCATCAGATAACCCGTGTTACGCTGAACCTGAAAGGCATATGCTCAGAGTGCTTGAAAGCAGAACAAAACTCCGAGCATTAATTACATAAGTTTTGTGAAACAATTTCCTTTAATAAAAAATGCTCTGCTGAAAATAATACTACCACAAGGGCGAAGCAAAAAGCGTTCCGCTCCTGTAAAAGAGAATCGGAGCGGAAGCTGCGGTACTCTATATAACTTTTTTATTAAAGGAGATTATTATTATGGCATCCAATAAGCAGACCAAGAGCGCACTCAGCAATATGAAGATGCAGGCAGCAAACGAGGTAGGCGTACAGCTTAACTCCAACGGATACAACGGCGACCTCACTGCAAGACAGGCTGGCTCCATCGGCGGCCAGATGGTAAAGAACATGATTGCCAGCTATACCCAGCAGAACTCTGCTCAGTAATTATACCGGATAAAAAGATCTCCCTCGCAGCAGCGGGGGAGATTTTCTTCTGTCAAAGTATTATGCAGATCAAACCGCCGCAGCCCTCGTTGATTATCCGCTGGATAGTTTCCTGAAGCTTCATGCGCGCGTCAGTCGGCATACGGTAAAGCTTGTTGTGGAGTCCCTCGTTCACCAGTTCGTGAAGCGATTTTCCGAAAATATTGCTTTCCCATATTTTCTTCGGGTTTTCCTCGAAATCCGTCAGAAGATATGCTATAAGCTCTTCGGACTGCTTCTCACTGCCGACTATCGGATTTATTTCTGTGGTGATATTCGCGGACATCATGTGAATTGAAGGAGCGCTGGCTCGCAGCCTTACGCCGTATTTGCCGCCCTGCTTCACGATCTTCGGCTCTTCCAGTTTGAGTTCGTCCATTGTCGGGAGCACGATTCCATAGCCAGTTGCTTCGACTTCTTCAAGAGCTCCGCGGACGCGCTCGTACTTACTCTTTATCTGCGCAAGCTCTATCATGCAGGGCATGAGGTCGCTCTCGCTGTGGAGTTCCAGCCCGGTTGCCTCGCCGAGTATCTTATAGAAAAGCTCGTTGTTGAGCGTGATGTCGATAACTCCGGAGCCTGTTCCGAGGTCGATGTCCTCCGGAATAACGCGGGTGACGTACTCACATTCGGAAATTTTCTCAGCGCAGGTCTTTATATCGCTGATTCCCTTAACGTCTGCGGCCGCAGTACGGATACTGTCAAGGAGCTCCGTACGGAGCCAATGGCTCTTTTCAAGCGAATTCACCCAGTGCGGCATTCTAACCTTGATTTCGCTTATCGGGAACTGGAGCAGCACTTTTCCAAGAAGTTCCTTTATCTGGTCTTCGGTAATGTCAAGGCAGTTCACCGCCATGACCGGTGCTGAATACTTTGCCTCCATGTCAGCGGCTAAACGCCGGCTCTCGGCGGAATCGGGGTTCTGGCAGTTCAGCAGGACTACGAACGGCTTGTTTATCTCGTTCAGCTCAGTGATTATGCGTTCCTCAGCCGCCTGATATTCCTCGCGCGGAATGTCGGTGATGCTTCCATCGGTTGTCACGACAATGCCTATCGTGGAATGCTCGGTAATTACCTTGCGCGTGCCGACCTCAGCCGCCATGTTGAAAGGGACTTCCTCGTCAAACCATGGAGTCATGACCATTCGCGGGGCTTCGTTTTCAATATAGCCTATGGCGCTTGGTACGATATATCCTACGCAGTCGATGAGCCGGACGTTCATCTTTACTCCGCCGTCAAGGACTATGCTGACCGCCTTTTCCGGGACAAATTTAGGCTCTGTGGTCATGATGGTCTTTCCTGCGGAGGACTGCGGCAGCTCGTCGTTTGCGCGTTCGCGCTGGAAATCGTCCGTTATATTCGGGATAACGAGTGTGTT
>CALBGD010000274.1 GCA_937893735.1 uncultured Clostridia bacterium
TATCTCAATCAACATCAGGCATACTCTCCCCGAGCTTTGCTATTTCGTCCATGATGGTGGCGCTCACCTGCTTGAGCACCTTTCTGTCGGTGTAATCCACGTCGAAATGCTCAGCGGGGATCTCCTTTCCGATAGAAATGCAGATATTCTGCCGGAATTTTTTGCGCCCGTATCTAATGAACACCGGCACCACCGGCACCTTGGCCTGCGCCGCGATAAGCGTTACGCCGCTCTTGGCGTGTCCAAGCTTCCCGTCCTTGGAGCGCGTACCCTCCGGGAAGATAACGAAGATACGCCCGTCCCTCAGGCTGTCCAGCGCCTTTTCGATCGCGGAATTATCCTTCGCGCCGCGCTTCACCGGGAATGCACCCAGACAGCTTATCAGCCATGTGAAGACCGGGTTTATCTCGAAAAGCTCCTGCTTTGCCATGAAAGTATATTTACCCTTGAAGGTGATGCCCACCACAGGCGGGTCGTTGTTGGAAACATGATTGCTCGCAATGATGTAGCCGCCCTTTTCCTCCGGGATATTCTCCGCGCCGATCACGGTTATGTGATAGACGATAAGGTAGAACAGCCTTGCGCAGTTGCGGAGAAACGAATAGAACATCAGAGCTTCTCCTTTATAATGCTGCACACCAGCTCGCAGGACTGCTCAAAATCAAGTCCCGAGGTATCCGCGAGCACCGCGTCCTCCGCCTGCTTCAGCGGAGCCACAGCCCTGTGCGAGTCGTCATAGTCGCGCTTGTTCAGGTCAGCTAGGACTTCCTCAAAGGTCGTCTGTACTCCCTTTGCGCAGAGCTCGTCATAGCGGCGCTTCGCCCTTATCTCCGGGGAGGCGGTGAGGAAGATCTTCACCTGTGCGTCAGGGAGCACGACCGTGCCGATATCCCTGCCGTCCATGATGACGTTGTTCTGTGCCGCGACAGCCCGCTGCATATCGAGCAGCGCATCCCTGACCTCCGGCACGGCGGAAACGGCGGAAGCCGCCATGGATATCTCCGGCAGCCTTATCTCCTCCGAAACGTCCTCGCCGTTGAGATAGATGTGCTGTACGCCGTCGCACAGCCGTATCTCCGGCTTGATCTCCGGGAGCCTCGAAGCGATATCCGCAGCCGAGGACATATCCGCGCCGCTTCTGCGGCAGTACAGCCCCACAGCCCTGTAAAGGGCGCCGGTATCGACATATATGAATCCCAGCCGCTTTGCCGCAGTTCTTGCAATGCTGCTTTTACCTGCGCCGACCGGGCCGTCGATGGCTGCTGCGATATACTTTCCGGGCATGAACATCACCTGAGTTAGTCACTGTGAACAAGTAACTTAAATTTGGAAAAATGCAAAAAGGTAAAACTACCCCTTTATATTTATCCAATTTATTATAACACACACAGCGCGAAATTTCAAGTGTTTTTTTGCATTTTCTTTAAATTTTCACCGAAAAAACAATAATAAATGTGATATGTGCCGAAAAACGGGCAGAATTACGGCGAATAATGTCATATCAGGAAATATCACACATTATGAGACACCGCCAAAGCCGCAGAATAAGCCGTTGAAAACGCTATCTGGAGGTTGAATCCGCCGGTGTAGGCATCGCAGTCTATTATCTCCCCGGCGAAATACAGACCGGGGCACAGCCGGCTTTCCATGGTGTTGGGGTTGATTTCCTTTACGGAAACACCGCCGCGGGTGATTATGGCTTCCTCCACCGGGCGGAAGCGCTTTATGTGCAGCGTGAGCCGCTTCAGGAGCTGTCCGAGCGCCCGGCGCTGCTCCTTCGTCACCTCATCTACCTTGGTATCGGC
>CALBGD010000275.1 GCA_937893735.1 uncultured Clostridia bacterium
CCCAGATAGGCACCGGAAACTACAACGAAAAGACCGCCCGCCTTTACACGGATATGAGTCTTATGACCGCTGACAGCACTATCGGAAAGGAGGCAAACGCCGTATTTAACGCGCTTGCTTCTGATACGACCGTTAAGGAATCTGAGGCGCTTCTGGTAGCCCCGAACTGCCTGCAAAGCCGCGTCGTCGCTATGATAGATGAGCAGATAGCTCTTGCGGAACGCGGTGAGGAAGCATACATCGGCGTGAAGATAAATTCGCTGACAGATAAGCGGATAATTGATGAGCTTGTCCGCGCTTCAAAGGCGGGAGTGAAGATCGAGCTTGCGGTTCGCGGGATATGCTGCCTTATCCCGGGTGTTGAGGGTGAAACAGAGAATATCCGCGTGGTCAGCATTGTCGGGCGCTATCTGGAGCATTCGAGAATATATATTTTCGGAAAGGGGAATGCGGCAAAGATCTACATTGCCTCGGCTGATTTCATGACGAGAAACACGCTGCGCAGGGTAGAGGTAGCAGCGCCTATTTACGATAAGCATATCCGTGAGCAGATTCTGTTCATGTTTGAAAAGATAATGCAGGATAACGTCCAGGCGCGTGAACTGAACAGTGATGGAAACTACTCCAGAGTTGAAAACGACGGCGAGAAGATCAACAGCCAGGAGCTGTTTTTTGACAAGGCTTACGAACAGGCTCAGTGAAGCAGAGAGAATAATATACAGTATAAAAAGCGGCTCTTTTTTATATGACCCCAAGTGTCTGACATTTGGGGTCATATTATTCAATGCACCTGTTGTGGTATGTTTTCTGGTGGTTCAGCAGTGTGCCTGCGGAATTCTCGGTCGGACTTTTAGCGAGTCGGGTCATGACGTCGCCGGGATTTTTATGTTTACCTCTGTGCACTTAGCGGGTTCAATTGACTTTGACATAGAATTGTGATATAATCAATGCGGCAATATATGTCAGACATAATGCCCTGAAAACGTAAAACATGAGAACAAAATCATAGCAATTCATTTTCCTGCATATCAATAAAGGTGAAATATGAAAATTAATTATATCCATGAGCCCACCGACCTTCAATGCGGTCAGGCTGTCCTTGCAATGCTGCTGGGAACGACTGCTGAATACATCTGTGAGTATCTCGGGAACGATCGCGAAACAGACCTGCGTGAAATGAAACAGGTTCTGACAGAACACGGCATAAAATTCTCGCCCGAACGCAGACTGGCACTGACCTCCCTGACTGCGCGCTTCTCAGCCTTGAAACTCCGCGCTGCTGGCACTGGTCGCTTTATGTGGACGGCGTTTTTTACGATCCGGAACATGGTATACTAAGCGATTTCCCTCAGTCAGCCCGCAAATTTTACTGGGAGATATTCCTCTGAAAAACTGTTTATCTTCAAAAGTTATGCCAGCTTCATATGCAAAAGCGGATATGGGTTTCCTTCCTCGTCAATATCCGTTCTTTTGTATGTTTCAAATCCCATGCGCTGGTAGGATCCCACCGCCTGCGGATCTTGCTCATTGACTATTACTTCCCGTACCGGGAAACTGTGGGGCAAGGCTTCTTGCTAAAAAAATAGTTGAAATAAATTGGAAGGTGTGCTATAATAAACGCAAAAGCAACTAATTAAGTAGATTATCTGCTGAGGGCAATAAAATGGATAAAAAATATTTGTTACTCCTCGCCAAGGAGTTTCCGACAATTGACAGCGCAGTGAGTGAGATCGTAAATCTTTCTGCGATACGCAGCCTTCCGAAAGGAACAGAGTATTTTTTCAGCGATATCCACGGGGAGTATGAAGCGTTTTTGCATATGCTGAAAAGTGCTTCTGGAATGATAAAGAATAAA
>CALBGD010000276.1 GCA_937893735.1 uncultured Clostridia bacterium
AAAACGGTTACAAACTCAGAAGCAGGATACTAAAAAACATAAATACACACATTGTATCATAATATCCAAAAGAGTGCTGAAAAACGCTTATGTGTGTATTTTATGAGTGGTTTTATGGTCAATTTTCATCAATTTTTCACTTAATATTTATTGACTTTAACCGAAAAACTGTTATAATAATAAATAGTTAAAAGAAAGTTCTATTCGGAGAAAACCGACACTGGAAAATGGAACCAAGGAGAAAGGAAAATACAAAATGAAGACAAGCAACAACAACACCTATATGTTTAAGGGCAACGAGACCATCAAGAGCGTAAACGACGCTTCTTTTCTGTTCAGCAAGTATGTATGCCGCGAGCTGGAAGCGATCGGAATGCGCTCCTCTTACCGCCACGTTATGAAGCCCCTTATGGAGCAGGACGGCATGACTCAGCTCGAGCTTGTTAACATCACAAAGCTCAAGGCTCCTACCATAAGCATCACACTGCGCAACATGGAGCGCGAGGGCATAGTACGCCGCGAGAAGAACGACGTTGACCGCCGCGAGACCCACGTTTACATCACCGAAAAGGGCAGGGAAATGCACAAGAAGATACTCGAGGCATTTGACCGCGCAGAGCAGGTAATGCTCAAGGACGTATCCGAGAAGGAGCAGGCAACCGCGCGCAAGATACTCGCTAAGATGGCTGAGAATCTCCACAAGGAAGTCGGAGGAGACATAATTGACTAAGGTACTCAGCTACCTGAAGAAGTACTGGTATTTCGCCCTGCTGACCCCGCTTTTCATGATACTGGAGGTCAGCATGGACCTGGTGCAGCCGTCCCTCATGTCGAGGATAGTTGACGAGGGTATCGTTGCCGGGGATATGGAGCTTATTATAAATCTCGGCATACAGATGCTGATATTTACAATAGTCGGCTGCTGCGGCGGAGTGCTTTCAGGTGTTTTCGGCAATCTTGCCGCACAGAATTTCTCAAACGATCTGCGCAAGGACGCTTTCGCAAAGGTAATGAAGATGTCCTTTCAGCAGACCGACAAGTTCACGATAGGCTCGCTGGTGACAAGGCTCACGAACGATATAACCGCCTGTCAGGATTTTGTCGGCATGGCGCTCCGAATGATGGTAAGAACACTCATGCAGTTTATCGGCGGTATCGTTATGGTGCTGTCGATAAACGCTTCTTTCGGATATATCCTGCTTTTCATGCTGCCTGTCCAGATAGTTGTAATTATACTGGTGCTGCGTAAGGGCGCGCCGCTGTTTAGCGTAGTTCAGAGCAAGCTCGACCGCGTGAATTCCGTTGTTCAGGAGAACGTCAGCGGCGCCCGCGTAGTCAAGGCTTACACCCGTGAGGACTACGAGGCTGACCGATTCAACAAGGCTAATGACGACCTGGTTTCCACCAATCTGCGCGTGCAGAAGCTGATGGCTCTGCTGGTGCCGATTCTCTCGATACTTATGAATGCTTCCGTTATCGCGGTAATTTACATCGGCGGCGAGTCCGTCCGCGTTGCTGCGGCTGAGGCTCAGGTGGGAAGCATAATGGCGGCGATAACCTACATCACCCAGATACTCATGTCAATGATGATGATAGGCATGATGTTCCAGCAGGTAACAAGGGCGGCAGCCTCCGCTGGGCGTATCCGCGAGGTGCTGGACGCCGACCCGGTGATCGCAGACGGCTCATTTGATTCTGACGCTCCGGAATCAGGCACGGTGGAGTTTAAGGGCGTATCTTTCAGATACCCCGGCGTGCAGAGCGGCAACGTTCTTACAGACGTTAACCTCCGCGTAAACAAGGGCGAAACAGTAGCGATACTCGGTGCCACAGGCTGCGGAAAGACCTCGCTTGTCAGCCTTATCCCGAGATTCTATGACGCAGTCGACGGCG
>CALBGD010000277.1 GCA_937893735.1 uncultured Clostridia bacterium
GCCGTTGTTCGTAACATATCTCTGGGAAGAGCTGTTGGAAATTCCATAGTACTCGTTCCATTCATAGGTGCCGCCGGTCTGGTAGACTATGCGCACATCATCGCTGTAAGCGTTGGAGAGAGCCTCCTCAATGTCCAGCGAAGCCGCGGAGCAGTCGCTCTCAAGGTCGGTTCCGCAGAGGTACACAAGTATCGTCCAGCCGCTGTCGCCCATCGGCTTGGAATCCTCGCGTGTGCGGCGGTTTATGCCAAGCTCTCCGTTGCTCATGGAAAGCTGGGTCGCGCCCTCCAGGAACTCGCGCCCCTCGTTGTCGTATTCCGGCTCGGTGTAGCCGCTGTCCGTCCTGTCGTTTCCGGAATCCGGAGCGGAGGTATCCTCTGTGTAGGTCTGACCAGCTTCCCCGGTACTCCAATCCTCATCGCCGTCTGAACAGCCCGCAAGTGCAAGAAGCATTGCTCCCGCCGTCATTGCTGCGGTGATTTTTCTGAACTGCATATAATTACTCCTTAAAATATATTAGCGCCGCTTATCAGCCGCGTATATTCCATTCTAACATTTTATTTGATATATGTCAAGAATTTCTTATTTTATTCAGCAGCTAAAACACATTTTCCGTCTGAATTGTGGCGAAAGTCGGTGCGCGTACCTCTTAATCTGGATTTTAAATAACGGGCTGAAAAACGTGTAATAATGCACAAAATTTCCGCACTAAAATTACAGATGTTTCACAAATTTTTGAAATATATAAAAAAAAGCTTTCAATTAGCGTGCTTTTGTGATAGAATAGGATAGGAAAGTTATCAAGATTATTCTGACTGCATATAACCAGTATTGGTACGCAGAAATTATAGGTCGAGAGGGGAATAATATGTCACAGATCATTGCTGTTACAGCAGGAAAGGGCGGAACCGGTAAGTCCACCACATCTGCAAATGTTGCAACGGCGCTTGCCGCGCTCGGAAAGAAAACGCTTGTGGTCGAGCTGGACTTCGGTCTGAGATGCCTCGACATCATGCTTGGAATAAAGGACAAGGTCAAGCACGATATCGGTGAATACCTCGAAGGGAAAATAGATATCCTCACAGCGACCACAAAGGTAGACCGTGTGGACAATCTGTATCTTGTCTGTGCGACAAGAAACCCGTTCATCGACATCAACCCACAAAAAATCATGGAAGTATGCGAGGAAATGCGCAAGCACTTTGATTACATAATCATGGACACCGCCGGCATCGGCAGCTCAGTGTTCAGCGTGATCAAGGCTGCAGAGCTTATCCTGATGGTAACAACGCCGGATACCGTATGCGTACGCGACGGCGCTATCCTGTCGGACTTCCTTTATGTGAAGAACTGCACCAACCAGCGCCTTGTTATAAATAAGGTCAGCGACCGCTTCAAGGAAGAGGATATCCTGTACGACCTCGACGAGGTAATGGACAGCGTTGGTATCCCGCTCATCGGCGTAGTGCCTGAGGACTCAAACATCAAGATATGCGGCGCAAAGGGTCTGCCCCTCCCGCCTAACTGCGGCGGCGCCAAGGCTTACGCTGCCATCGCAAGACGTATTCTCGGCGAAGATGTTCCGCTCACGGTAAACATAAATTAAGGAGGAAGCAGTATGACAATCGCACTTATCGCACATGATTCCAAAAAGGAGCTGATGGTTCAGTTCTGTATCGCATACTGCGGTATCCTCAGCAGACACGAAATACGCGCCACCGGAACCACCGGAAAGCTGGTCGCAGAGGCAACAGGGCTTCATATCCAGAGGTACCTCAGCGGCTCGCAGGGCGGCGACCAGCAGCTTGCCTCCAGCATTTCCTGCAACGAGGTAGACCTGCTGATATTCTTCCGCGACCCGCTCAACGCAAAGTCCCACGAGCCAAATGACATCAACCTTCTGAGGCTCTGCGACGTGCACAATATTCCTGTCGCGACCAACATAGCGACAGCCGAAGCGCTTATCCACGCTCTCGAGCGCGGCGACCTCGACTGGCGCGAATATATGCGCAGCTAAAAAATTACGTTCACCCTCCACTTTGGAGGGTGTTTTTGTTTTATCCCGCTGTTTTTTGTAATATTTGCACAGTATACGCGCATACTACTTCCGGCGGAATCAATCCGCAAATCAACACGAAAGGCGGAAAAAAAATATGTGGATCGACAAGCTGGCGCTTACCCTGCTGATAATCGGCGGGCTCAACTGGGGACTTGTGGGGATTTTCAGCTTTGACCTCGTTGCATGGATCTTCGGCGGTCAGGGGGCTGTTATCAGCCGCATCGTCTATATTCTGGTGGCGCTGTCGGCAGCGTGGTGCATATCGCTCCTCTTCCGGGACAATTCGGCACCGGAACACGCGGGCTAAAAATCCGGGCGGCGTCCCGGTGAAACCATAAAGCGGCTCCCTGTCCGGCAGACTCCGCCGGAACCAGAGAGCCGCTAAGTTTATGCCCCTTAATCACGACTTTTCAATACACATATTTACATTTTAGTATATAAAACACTATCTACTTATCAAAAGTAAGGCCGAGTTTTTGTATGGAATGCACGAAAAAAATAATTCTTCAATAATGTTATTGACAAATCCGATAAAACACTGTATAATATAGACAAATAAATGGTCAGAGTTCTTAATCTCCGTTCATTTGTTTTGTTTAGTTGTCTCCTTTCTTTTGTTCTACACATAATAATCATTTCACTTGGCAGCGCTGCTGCACCAGACCCGCGAGGGTCTTTTTTTTTGCCCGCAGAAAGTCCCGCGCTTGACATAATCAGGCGTTTAGGCTATAATAAATATATCTGTACTATAAAGAATATAAAAAAAATACAAATGGGAAAGGAAAATAAAATGCCAGTTAAAATAGCAGACGGGCTTCCCGCACAAAGCATACTCGAAAACGAGCATATATTTATCATGACGGAGCACCGCGCGCTTCATCAGGATATCAGACCGCTTAAGATAGGGATTCTTAACCTCATGCCTACAAAAGTAGTCACCGAGACCCAGATACTCCGCTGCCTGTCGAATACCCCGCTCCAGATAGAGGTCACGCTTGTGCAGACCTCCACGCACACCAGCCGGAACACCTCCAGCGAGCACCTGCTGAACTTCTACAAGACCTTTGACGAGATACGCAATATGAACTTTGACGGCTTTATCATCACAGGAGCTCCCGTCGAGCAGATGGAATTCGAGGACGTGGACTACTGGCAGGAAATATGCGAGATAATGGACTGGACAAAGACCCACGTTCATTCAACTTTCCATATCTGCTGGGCAGCTCAGGCGGCGCTCTACCACCACTACGGGATAAAGAAGTACCCGCTTGAGGAAAAGATGTCTGGAGTTTTCCTGCACCATATGCTCACGCCGAAATCCCGCCTTTTCCGCGGATTTGACAGCGAGTTCTGGGCTCCGCACTCCCGCCACACCGAAGTAAGGCAGGAGGACATCGAAAAGGTGCCGCAGCTCAAGGTGATGGCGGTCTCCGACGAGGCGGGAGTTTACGCGGTATGCAGCGAGGACAGCCGCCAGTTCTTCATAACCGGGCACTCCGAGTACGATGTGGACACCCTCGCGATGGAGTATCAGCGCGACCTCGGAAAGGGGCTGGACCCGAAAATACCCGCACACTACTTCCCCGACGACGACCCGTCAAAGCAGCCTGTCCTGAAGTGGAGGGCGCACTCCACGCTCATCTACACAAACTGGCTCAACTATTTCGTTTACCAGACTACTCCGTTCGATATTTCGGAAAATATCTGACAAAGTTATTGCAAATAACAAAATAATATGGTATAATTTTTCTGGAGCTGTTTATTTCCATCGGTTCCGATAAATACGAAAATGTAATGAAACGAGGTATGTGGTATGTTTGACATTTACTCAGCTATCAGCGGAGCAGTTATTGCGAATTTCATAATTCTGCTTGTCGGACTTCTTCTCGCAATTGCGGGCGGTATCTTCCTCCAGTGGAAGGTTTTCGGACCGAAGGCAAAGGACCCGAATGCGGGCAAATTTGCCAAATACGCCAACGGGCAGTATTTCCTGCCGCTCCCGATAATCAGGATAACCTATTACACGCTTGCGATTTTCCTTGTATTCGTGGGAATCTCCAAGTGCATAACCGAGCTCAGCGGATTCGTGAATATCCTTGAATATGCCGTTGTAGGAAATGTCGTTCTCCGCATACTCTATGAAACTGTCCTCACAGTAAGGAAGAACGCAGGTCTTGACGCGGACAGCGGCACCGCCTCAGAGCCCAAGGAGGACCGCCCGATGTTCGAGCCGAAAATACCGGCAGTCCCCTATCAGCAGCCGCAGCAGACCCAGCACCCTCAGTATGAGCCGAACCAGTATTCACAGCCCCAGCAGCAGTTCCCGCAGTATCAGGCGCCTGTTCAGAAAGCTCCGGTCACGCAGACTGCTCCCGAGCCCGTTGTAAACACAGTTCCCCAGCCGGTTCCTGAGCCCGTTGTGAACACGGTTCCTCAGCCTGTTCCCGAGCCTGCGGCTCCAGCTCAGCCGGTCGAGCTGAATAAGGACAATGCATTCTGCCAGTTCTGCGGCAAGGAGATAAAAGCAAGCGCAAAGTTCTGCCCCTACTGCGGAAAGCCCCGTACATAATCAGAAATACACAAATGCGGTTCGTAAGAGCCGCATTTTTTCTGTTTCCGCGCATTACATCAGCCTAAAACATTAAGCCCACTCCTATAACCCGCAGGCGTTTTTCCGCATATATTATAGTGCAGGAGCAATGCCCTGCAATAACACAAGGAGATACGGCAATGAATCATTTCATCATAAATACAGAATCCATGACGCAGGCGGAAAAGGCGCGGGTCTTTCTGGCGCGGCATGGTATCCGCAGCAAAGTTGAGCGCACTGTCGGGCGGGGCGGGTGCAGCTTCTCACTGCGGATCTTCGGCGAGAGGGAAAAGGTTTGCCCGCTTCTTGGGCAGATCGGCGTGAGCTGTGGTTTACCTCGATAACGCGGCTACCACATTCCCGAAGCCCCGCAGCGTATACCAGACCTTCTCCCGGGCGGTCTCCGCCTACGGAGCAAATCCCGGACGCTCCGGGCACAGTATGTCCATGAGCACCGCGCAGGCGGTGTATTCCAGCCGCAGCAGATGCGCGGAATTCTTCGGGGCGGAGCCGGAAAACACGGTGTTCACCCTGAACTGCACCCACGCGCTCAACATGGCGATAAAGGGACTTGCGCGCCCGGGAGCGCACTTCGTCATCAGCGACATCGAGCACAACGCGGTCGTGCGCCCGGTGCACTCCCTGACGGATTACGGCATGGAGTACAGCATATTTGAGAGCTCCCCCGACCCCGGCGAAACGGTGAGGAACGCGGAAAACTCCATACGCCGGAACACCGCCGCGCTTATATGCACTGCCGCCGGAAACGTCACCGGGGCGCGGCTGCCTCTGAAAGAGCTGGCGGAGCTCTGCCAGCGGAAAAAGATATGCTTCATAGTGGACGCGGCGCAGGGAGCCGGGCTGCTTCCGCTTTCACTAAAGGACGGAATAAACATCATCTGCACCGCGGGACACAAGGGGCTTTACGGTCCCATGGGGACAGGGCTCATGCTGACTGACGGGAAATACCCGCTCCGCACCATCATCGAGGGCGGCACCGGCAGCGCCAGCGAAAGCCTTGAACAGCCGCAGTTCCTGCCGGACAGATTCGAGAGCGGAACAATAAACACCCCCGGTTCGATAGCGCTGGGGGCTGGCGTTGATTTCGTAAGCACAAGGACTCCTGAACGGATACTGAAGCACGAAACGGAGCTTTGCAGGAGCTTCTGCGCCTCCGCCCGCAGGATACCCGGCATACGGCTTTACACCGACATTGACGAGCACCCGGAGCGTTACGCGCCGCTGGTTCCGTTCAATATTGAGGGAGTGCCCTCCGGGGAAGCCTCGATAAAGCTCAGCGACATGGGATTTTATATGCGCGGAGGACTCCACTGCGCTCCACTGGCGCACAAAAAGCTCGGGACGCTCGAAACCGGAGTGGTGCGTTTCGCGCCGTCCGCTTTCAATACCCCGGAGGACGTTTCAAGGCTGATATGGGCGCTCAGAAAGCGCAAATGGGACGCATAATACCAATGAAAAATGGGGCTGAATATCAGCCCCACAAAATTTATTCAGCGCCCCTGAAATACAGTCCCCTTGTGAGGGAGCCTGACGGCTTGCCGTTATTCAGGTACATATCGAGCACCGGCTTCAGCTCGCGCTCGTCCGTGAATTTCAGCACCGCGAAATCGAACGGCTCCAGAGAGCTGCGGCGGTCGCTCATTATCAGCAGGTCGGGGTTGAGTATCTCTACGCTGTTGCCGCCGCACAGCACCGGCATCTGATTTCCGCGGCGGTCGGCTATACATTTTCCGCAGGGGGAGCCGCCGTCATCAAACAGGTGCACTCTCCCGCAGGGAGCGCCGCCGCTCACCGGACAGCGCCGCATTATCATAAGCGGAAGCCGCCCGTATGCCACTATTCCGCGCGGCACAGGAGAGCTTATCTCCGCAAGCTGAGCAGCAGTCCCCTCGAATGAAAGCGTGATGTCCTCAAAGCCGAGCTCGCCGCACACTCCTGCGGCATAGCTGTTGATGATGTTCATGCGGTGCCCGCCGTGGAGCCTGTAACCCTCCCGTTTCAGTATCTGCGCGTGACCGAGGGTATGCGCCATTCCTCGGGTGAATCCGAACCGTTTCAGCTCCCGGAGCCGCTCTGTGACCTCGTCCTCGCAGTCGGAAAGCACGAACGGCGGGATAACCGCTATCCTGTCCTTGTCCGGAGTATCCGCGCCAAGAAGCCTCATCGGAGCGTAAATCAGCCCGAATGGGAGCTCAAGAGCCTGCCGGAGCTGCTCCGCCGAATAAACCTCGCACCGCCACTGTAACCCGGAGCTTTCGTGCCGCGCAAATTCCGGAGCCGAAAGCGGATACACCGCATAGTGCGGCGAATTCTTTTCAAGCACCGCTTCGTCAAGCTTCGAGATAAGCTCGCGCCGCAGGGAATTCAGCGCGGAAGCCGGGAGATTCAGCCCGCCGTCCACCTCTGCGGAAATTTCCCCGGCATAGAACTGGGTCCCGCCGAGCTTTGCCATGCGTTCCATTACGCTCTCAGCGGAAAGCGGAGCGTTCACCGCCGCCTGCGGGATATCGCCGTAAGCCTCCACGGAGCAGCCCTCGCAGACCGCCGCCGCATGAACCGGCTCGCCTGCCCTTATTTCGGTGCGGATATCTGCCCTGAAACGCGGCATTTCCGCCTTGTAGAGCGCCTTTATTCCGTTCAGCGCCTTCGCGGAATTCTCCACGTCCTCGCGGCTGCGGGTGCCCTGCATATCGCGCATCGTCCCGGTAAAGTAGCTATCCGTGAGCCCTCCCCGGGAGAAGATACCGGAAAGCCGGTCATAATCGTAATCCATTCCGTGCAGGGACTTATAGCACGCGTCTGTTGCGCAGGCGATGTACTCCGGGCGCTTCATTCTGCCCTCGATTTTCAGCGAAGCTATGCCGATATCGTCAAGCTCTTTCAAATGCGGCACAAGGGAGCTGTCTTTCAGCGAGATGACGCTGTGCCTGTCGCCGCAGGTGAAATCCAGACGGCAGGGCTGCGCGCAAAGTCCGCGGCTGCCGCTCCTGCCGCCGAAAATACTGCTCATGTAGCACTGCCCGCTTATGCAGACGCACAGCGCCCCGTGCACGAAAACCTCCAGTTCAATGCCAGAGCTCTCCGCGATTTTCTTTATCTGCTCAAAGGATAATTCGCGCCCTATCACCGCCCGGCAAAAGCCAAGCTCCTGAGCCGCCGCGACCCCGGCGGGGCTGTTGAGAGTCATCTGCGTGGAGGCGTGGCGCGGCAGCTCCGGACATACCCGGCGAACGATTTCAGCCGCGCCGATATCCTGTATTATTAGCCCGTCCACGCCGCACTGCGCGGCGGTTTTCACGCATTCCACGAACTTCTCAAGCTCGCTGTCGTAGATCAGCGTGTTAAGCGCCGCGTAGACCTTTACGCCGCGCCTGTGGCACTCCCGGCAGACTGTTTCCAGCTCTGCGGCAGAAAAATTTTCGGCATTTTTGCGTGCCGAAAAATCAGATAATCCGAGATAGACCGCCCCGGCGCCGGTATTCAGCGCCGCAGGCAGGTCTGCAATGCCCCCGAGGGGCGAAAGAATTTCACTCATAGGGTAAGCTGTCCGTCCTCCAGCATTTCGTTGAGCTGCTTATTGAGAGATGTGTTGGTCTTTTTCAGCTCCTTAACCTCGGAAAGCGCGGCAGAAAGCTGCTTGTTGAGGTTCTCTATCTCCTGAGCCTGCTCGGAATTCTTGGCGTTTTCCGCGCCTGCCGCCCTGAGCGCGGCATTCTCGCTTTCTATCTGGGAGAATCTCACCATAAGCTCCTCG
>CALBGD010000278.1 GCA_937893735.1 uncultured Clostridia bacterium
ACTATCATGTACGCGTCATTCGCCGTCATCGGGAGCGATATTCTTCGCAGCAGGTAAAGCCGTTCTCCGTCCGGGCGCGTGCTGGAAATAAACGTTTCGGATCCGGTCATGTTCGCCGCGATCTCAGTGAGATCGTGATCGTACAGCAGCATATCCGCCGGATAACCGTTGGGATACAGGTCGCCGGAGGCTATCACGACAAGACTTCCGTAACGGTTCTCCAGCAGGTTTACAGAGGGTTTTCTTGCCGTCCGGACATATTCGCCGGAATCATCGTCCTCCGCCGCAGCGCCCCCGTATTCCTCAAGAAACTGAGAATATGCCGCGTGATCCGGAGTTCCTCCCGCGTTCACCACGCCGCTGATGCTCGCCTCAAGCGTGTTGGCAACGAGATCCGCCTCGTGCATATAATTTTCAAGGATCACCTGCTCCACCTGCGGTATTATCACATAGTAAGACAGAATATAAAGCTGCACGACTATCGCCATAGTGACGAGCAGCGACTGACGAAGCATTATGGACAGACGCATTTTCAGGATACTGCAATAGAAATCCCATGTCAGTATCGTAAGCAGGATAACCGCCGCTGTCAAAGCTATATCCGCAAGTATAGCGTTTATCATTCCACTCATGTCTGTGCTGTCAACGTAGACCTCAGACATCAGCGAGAAGCTGCCGGAATAAATATGTAAGTTCTCTCCACGAACCGTGCCGAGTATATTTCCGGTGATGCTTACCGCTATATCGTCCAAATCCGAAACGGACAGCCCTGCTTCTGGGTTAATTATCTTCTTTCCGCTGAGCACCGAAGCCATGTAATAGTCCTGAGAGAGCATATAAATATCTCCGCTGACGGAATCCATCGCATAAATCGAATTGATACCGTTCCAGAACCTGTCAAAGACAGCACCGCTCTCTCCACTCAGGAAACGCTCTCCGTCCGGGGCGTAGACCTTTATCCCGTCCTTTGTTCCTATGGCAATGCTTCTGGAGGAAAGCGCAGTTATTCCATATACTGGAACGTTTATCTGATACTCCGCAACCTTTTCCAGCGGCTCGG
Organism: uncultured Clostridia bacterium; assembly: GCA_937893735.1. Taxonomy (GTDB): domain Bacteria; phylum Bacillota; class Clostridia; order Oscillospirales; family Ruminococcaceae; genus CAG-115. The sequence goes on from CALBGD010000278.1 coordinate 1,061, forward strand.
AATTATTCTTCCTGCTGCAGAAAAGCTCCGCCTTTCCCTCGTTGAGCATTGCAAAATATACTCCCGTATCGTCCTCTGTGAATGCTGATATTATCCGGGAACGCGAGTTGGGATATACATTCACCTCTGCTGAGAACAGCTTTTCGGCATAGCTCCCGTCCTCGTAAAACCTATGTACAGATACATCCGTGATGATCCCGGTGTCATTATCATAGTTATATACCGAGACATAAATGTTCTTATCATGCTCCACATAAATGCTGTCTACATAGAAAACCTCTCCGAAAATATCGCTGTCCAGCTTCTTCTCAAAGAGCTTTTTACCCGAGGAATCTACAGATACAAGCAGCTTATCCATGCCGGCGTCAGCAGTATAATATATATCTCCGGCGCGGTCAAGCGCATAGGAATACTTTATCTCATCATCGGTGGTATCTGTAAAATCATACCCGAAATTCCCGGTACCGATAAGCAAAGCAAATCCGGCTATCATGTACGCAAGGAGTATTATTATAAAGCTGACTATTTTCTTTTTCATCAAGTCTGCCTCCATATTATTGATCTCTAAGCTGTTTTTTCTCCTTTGCTCTACGGAAAAGATACTGCATGAACGTTTCCTTCTCGTATTCCTTCCTCGTCTGTCCGGAGCTGACTATGACCTCGCGCCACCGGGAATACACCGCCGTGCAGGTGGGATACTTCCCGGCACACAATTCCCGGATAAACTGCCTTATTTCAATGGGCAGGTATCTGTCCTCCGGAAACATCTTCCTCAGCATACCGCCCAACCTCTTTCCCCTGAAGCCTTCCTCAGGTCTGACAAAGGGAGCTATATGCAGGTTCATTCCTATCTTCCTGCCTGCCACGTCAATTGTGATGTTCTCCTCGCAGATGGCGCAGGCAGCTATCCTGTCGTCAACAAGGTCAAACTCCAGCGCATTCAGCAGCAGGTTCTCAGCAATGTCTAGTGATTCATTGTAATCCGGCTTTGACCCTTTCTTTTCCCAGTAGTGATCACTAAACGATATACCCGGGTGATAACGGAACACGGCGGATATCCTGCCGTCCTCGGTCAGAAGTTCGCGGAAGTCCTTTATCGGGTCGGAGTTCATAGCATAATACAGAGGAAGATACTCATTTATTGCCTTTCTGTCCTTGTATGTATTTATGATGACCATATCGCTGGTGTTTATCATAATATCGGTACAAAGGCAAAGGTCATAGCTAGGGTCGGAGTGTAGGACCTCCATCACCTTGTATTTTCCGCTATTCAAAAGAGCCTGCATTCCTATCCCCCCTATAGGTTCATATCAATCGGCTTATTCCTCAACAATAACGAATGCCGAGGTGCGGCTGTCGCTGTCCGCCTGGCTCACAGCGCTTATCTCATAGGTCCCCGGCGCGGACGGTGCCTGATACAGACCGTTTTCATCAATGTTGCCTCCATCGGCGTCCTTGACGGACCAGACAACGCCCTTGTCCGCAGTACCCTCCACCTCTGCCATGAAACGTATCCTCTCAAGTGGCTTCAGCTTCTGGATATCCGGGGTTATCCTGATGACAACATTTTCCTTTGTACGCATCACAGCGGTATCTCTTGTGGGCTTGTATGCAAACCAGCGCACCCTTA
>CALBGD010000279.1 GCA_937893735.1 uncultured Clostridia bacterium
AATCTCGCGGATACTCTCTTCGCTGGTCAGGAGCATTATCATTCTGTCTACGCCGGGAGCCATACCTGCATGAGGAGGCGCACCGAACTTGAACGCGTTGTAAAGCGCTCCGAACTTGCTTGCTACGTCCTCCTCGGTGTAGCCTGCTATCTCGAATGCCTTGATCATGATATCGAGGTCGTGGTTACGAACTGCACCGGAGGAAAGCTCAACGCCGTTGCATACGATATCGTACTGATAAGCGAGGATATCCAGCGGATCCTTGTTCAGCAGTGCGTCAAGACCGCCCTGCGGCATGGAGAACGGGTTGTGTGTGAAGATGATCTTTCCGGTCTCCTCGTCAAGCTCATACATTGGGAAATCAACGATAAAGCAAAGCTCAAAGCGGCTCTCATCAATGAGCTCCATGCGCTTTGCGACCTCGGTGCGGATCTGTCCGGCGAACTTAGGCGCATTCTTCTTGCTGTCTGCAATGAAGTACAGTACATCGCCCACTTCAAGCTCGCAGCGCTCTGCCAGTTCCTTGCGCTGGTCGTCGTTCAGGAACTTGTCGATCGGGCCGTTGTACTTGAACATTCCGTTCTCGCCTTCTTCAACCTTGAAGTAGCCGAGACCCTTCATGCCGACTTCTTCGGTAGCGAACTCTTCCATGCTCTTAAAGAAAGTCTTGGACTTGCCCGCCATGCCCGGAACCCTGATACCGCGAACGGTCTTGTTGCAGAACGGCTTGAAATCACTGTCTACGAACAGGTCGGAGAGTTCCTTAATTATCAGCGGATTGCGCAGGTCAGGCTTATCAGAGCCGTAGGACAGCATTGCTTCCTTATAAGTGATACGTCTGAACGGAGCGGGAGAAACCTGCTTGTCGGAGAACTCAGAGAACACTGCGGAGAGAACTTCCTCTGCTACTGCGAAAACGTCCTCCTGTGTTGCAAAACTCATCTCAAAGTCGAGCTGATAGAATTCTCCGGGGGAGCGGTCTGCTCTTGCGTCCTCATCGCGGAAGCAGGGAGCTATCTGGAAGTACTTGTCGAAGCCGGAAACCATGTAGATCTGCTTGAAGATCTGCGGAGCCTGCGGCAGAGCATAGAACTTTCCGTGGTGCTTTCTGCTGGGGATAAGGTAGTCTCTTGCGCCTTCAGGAGAAGAGGTGGACAGGATAGGAGTCTGGAGCTCAAGGAAGCCCATACTGCTCATCTTGTTGCGCAGGAAGCTGATTATCTTGGAACGGAGCACGATGTTGTCGTGCATCTTCTTGTTGCGAAGGTCGAGATAACGATACTTCAGACGAACGTCCTCTCTTGTCTCGCGGGAGGTCGCAATCTCAAACGGGAGCTGCTCTGTCACCTTGCCGAGAATGCGGACTTCCTCAGCCTCTACCTCGACAGTACCGGTCTCGATCTTGTCGTTGTAGGTGCTCTCGTCACGCTTCAGCACAGTGCCGGAAATGGAAACTGCGCACTCCTTGTGGATACCCTCGAGAAGAGCCTCGTTGTGGAACACTACCTGAACAACGCCGTAGTGGTCGCGCACATCAATAAACATGATACCGCCGTGGTCGCGGATATTCTCTACCCAGCCGGCAACTCTTACCTTTTTGCCTATATCGTTTTCAGTCACCGCGTTGCAGTACTGCGTGCGGTATTCATTCTCTCTGAACAAAATATTCAATCCTTTCAGTATATTTTATTATTCCCCCGGTAAACGGCGGGAGCAGTTACGAATTCATTCCGGTCAGCGGATTATGACCGGCATTGTTTAGATGCCGCATTATATCACAGCCTTTCAGCGGCGTTTCTCTCAGCCGCATGATTCAACAATTTATTATATCACTAAAATGCGGAATTGTCAATATTTTATACGGCTCCGGAGTAAATTTTGCACAGAAAAACAGGTGCCTTATTACAGCGCCTGTCGTTCCAATATCAATATTCTTCCTCGCCGTACTCGTCAGGAGCCATGCTCTCAGGAAAATACACGGTTCCGTCAAAATAGAAGTCCTCGCGGTTTGAGCGGACGTATTCGCGGATAGCCTTGTCAAGAAGCGAGTCGCACTCGTAGAATTCCTGATCGAGGTCGTCGAACTCGGCGTTGTGGCGCTCCATCTCCTGCCAGCGGGTCTCGCGGTCGAAGCTGGGAGTTCCGCCAAGACGGTGCGCCGCCTGCTCAAGTATCTCCGCAACTGTATCGCAGCCCATCTCACGGAGTCCCTCCAGAGCCAGCGACCAGACTATGCCTGTGTCGTTGTAGAAGAACTGGTCATGACCGCCGTTTTCCACCTCGGCATAATACCACTGCACCGCCCAGACGTACTTCTGCGGGTCTGTGAAATTATCCAGCGCGTCGTACATCTCCGTTTCACCGTCGTATATGCTGACAGCCCACCACAGAGGGGTTATCACGGACTGTATATCGCCGTCGTCTATCTGCTCATCGCTGACCTTGTAGTGTCTCGGCACCATCTCTGTATTCATTCTGCACCTCCTGAAAGCTGCTCCAGCTTATTGTAAATAAGATACATCTTCTGCACTGAGTTTTCCAGAAAATAATAATGCTTGATGTACGGAATAAGAAGCGCAAGGAAAAGAACCGTAAGAATATACAGCCCTGCGCCGCCGACTGTCAGCGCCATGAAAAGAGCCATCAGAAAGAATATTGCAAACCCCAGCATTACCAGAAGATGAACAAGCCGCTCATGCGAGAAAAATCCTATCCGCACATGGAGCCTTGCCAGCTCCTGAGCGTATTCCTCCCGGGTGTGCTCTCCGTCAAGAAACAACCGGAGGTGCTCCAGATATTCTTTTATCTGCTTCGTCATTTGTCGAATTCCTCCAGTGCGAGGGAGGCTTCCTCCCATGCCTGCATTGCCTGCTCCTGCTTTGCGCGGAGCTCCTCTATTTCCGTGGAAATTTCCATTGCCTTCTGGTAGTCCGTAAGACCGGTGAGCTCTGCGGTCTTTTCCTCAATAAGCGCATCAAGCTGCTCTATCTCTGCTTCCGCCCTTGTCACCTTTGTGTTGAGCTTGCGGCGCTCGCTCTCGCGTTCCTTTTTCAGCTTGTAGTCGTTGACTTTCTCGGGCTTCGCCGCCTTTTCCTCCTGCTTTATCTGCGCGGCGTTCTCCATGGCAAGGGTGTACGCGTCATATGAGCCGCGGTACTCCTTTACTCCGTCCGGAGTGAGGTAATATATCCTGTCCGCCAGCTTGTTTATCAGATAACGGTCGTGGGAGATTATGAACAGCGTGCCGTCGTAGTCGAGCAGGGCGTTCTCCAGAGCCTCGCAGCTTGAAATATCAAGGTGGTTCGTGGGCTCATCGAGAAGCAGCATATTAGCGCCGGAAAGCATCAGTTTCAGTATCGCGATCCTTGCGCGCTCGCCGCCGGAAAGCTCCGAAATGTGCTTGAATACATCGTCTCCGCGGAACAGAAACGAACCCAGCGCAGATCGCACCTGAGTTTCCGTCATGCGGGGATATGCGTCCCACAGCTCGTCTATCGCGGTCTTGCTGTCGGTAAGTCCCGCCTGCGCCTGATCAAAGTAACCGTACTGCACCCGGCTTCCGTAGCTGAACCTGCCGGAATCCGGCTCATACTGACCAGTAAAAATCTTGAACAGCGAGGTCTTTCCGCAGCCGTTTCCGCCTATCAGGAACACGCGCTCGCCTTTCTTTATATCGATGTTCACATTGCGGAAAAGGCGCTTCCCGTCAAAGCTGAGCGCTATATCCTTTGCCATGAACACGTCATTTCCGCAGCCATCGTTGCACTTAAAGCTGAAATGAAGCGAATCCGGAGCCTCCTCCGGCTTCACGAGGTCGGCGGCTATGCGGTCTATCTGCTTCTGCTTGCTGGCTATCGTGACGTAATTATGCGCCTGATTCCAGCGCTTCTGCTGCTCGATGATTCCCTCTATCCTGCCTATCTCGCGCATTGCCGCGTCGTATTCCTTGCGGCGGCGCTCCATGTCCTCGGCTTTGAGTTCAAGGAAGCGAGTGTAGTTCCCCTTGTAGTCGCGGATATGGCAGTTTTCCAGTTCGATAGTGCGCTTCGTGACCTTATCAAGGAAATAGCGGTCGTGAGATATTACGATATATGCGCCGCGATAGTCGTTCAAAAATCGCTCCAGCCACTCAACGGACTGAATATCGAGGTGGTTGGTAGGCTCGTCCAGAAGCAGTAAATTCGCGTTGGAAAGCAGCAGCTTTGCAAGCTGGAGCTTCGATTTCTGACCGCCGCTCAGCACGGAAACAGGAAGCTTTAAATCGCTCTCCGAGAAGCCGAGTCCCGTCAGCGCGGAGGCCGTGCGGCTCTTGTAGGTCAGACCGCCCTCGCGGTCGAAACGGTCGGTAAGGAGGGTCTGGCGCTCGATAACCTCCGGGGAATGATTCCCGGCGTCAATGCGGTCGTGGAGCTCTTCTAGCTCCAGCTCCATGTCCTCCAGCCAGGAAAATACCGTCAAGGCTTCGTCATAAACCGTCTTTGCGGAATCCTTGCAGGCGAACTGCTCCATAACGCCGATTTTGCAGCTTCCTGCGATGTGGACCGCTCCCTCGTCCGGGATATGCTCCCCGCGGAGCATTCGGAAAAGCGTTGTCTTTCCGCTGCCGTTAACGCCGACAAATCCTATGCGGTCATCGTCGTAGACCTCCAGCGTAACGCCGCTGAACAGCGTTCTGTCTGCGAACGACATTGAAACGTCGTTCAAACTCAATAATAGCATATCATCACCAAATCTGTCTATCAAAAAACCAGCCGCCGGCGGTTGGCTGGCGGTTGGCTCAATACGGTCTGGTCGGAATTACTCGCCGATACCCTTCAGCTTCTCGGGAGCATACTTGGTGTTGATGAGATAGTCGTTAAGCTCTACGGTATAGTTGTCGTAGATACCCTTAAGCATTTCATTGTAAGCGTCGTCCCTGAGAGAATGAAGAATACTCTCGTGCTGTGTTTCCAGCCAGCTTGTCTTTGTTGTAATGTTGTCGCGCACTACCACATATACGCAGTTAGCCTCGGAGTCCTCAAAAAGCGTTGCCTTGCTGTCGGCTGCGGCATTCCATACATACTCCGTAAGCTTCTCGCTGAGGGAGGAATTCTCCTTGCTGATGAACTTATCGCAGTCATCGGCGGATTCCTTCTTCTCTGCGGTGGCTTCATCTATCGCCTTCTGGCAGTACTCGTTGTACTCGGCGTCGTCTGTGTTTACTACCGGCTTTACAGGAGCTGTTACAGCGGTATCCTCTGCGGGAGCCTCATCGCTTCCTGCCTCTTCGGTCTGGGGGACTGCCTCGGCAGTGGACTCAGCCTCTGCTGTCGCGTGAGCGTCAGGTGCGGAAGCAGGCTCAGGGCTCTCAGCCGTGGAGGTCCCGTCAATCAGGGATTCTGCCGTGGAAGCGTGTTCCTCAGCGTACTTGTCCTCGGCTTCTACCCATGCGTCATACCACGCTTTTCTGAGGTCGTACTCGTACTGTATCTGGGTCCATTCCTCGCCTGCATTGTAGCGGTCAGCCCAGCTCTGTGCAAGGCTTCTTACGGCGTCGATGTCAGCCTCTTCCTTGAGGGAAATTCCCTGATAATCGGTGAAATCCACCTTAAGATACTTGACAACAGCGTAATTCTCCGCTGCATAGTCGGATATCTCATCGTCCGGGACCGGAGTAAGTCCGTCCGTATCGTAGTTGTGCAGGAACACATATTTGTTCTTGTAGCTGTTTTCTGTCAGACTGCGAAGAGAGGACTTGCTGATTCCCATGTTCTCGTAGTGCTCGCCGAAGCTGCTCTCTTCGATTCCGTAGTACTGTGCATAATATCCAAGGTCGTCGTCGAGCGCCTTGATATAATCGTTTATGCTTGCGGTGTCCTCTGCGGAAAGGGACAGACCGTACTCCGTGAACAGACTCTCGACAGCCACATAGCGCTTAAGCTCCTCAACAGCGGTATCCTTGAGCCATGCGGAAGCGGGCTTGCCTTCGATGGTCTCGGTGAACACCTTGACCTCCGCCGTACTGTTGTCGTCGCCGCGGTCCTCCTTTATCTTTGCTGCCGCCTGATTGTAGGCATTGAATGCAACCTCATACAGATACATTCCCGTAGGTATCTGAACTCCGTTCACCGTTCCGATATATCCGGAATCAGAGCAGCCGCAGAGAGATGCCGTCATTACTATCGCTGTCGAAGCAGCTATTATTCTTCTGAAATTCTTAGACATTCTTATCCTCCTCAGGCTCTCAGCGTGATGTTCTTCTCAGCAAGCGCCTTGAGCACCTTGGCTACAACTGCGTCTGCCTCCTCATCGGTCATGCTGCCGTCCTTGCGGAGCACCAGCTTATAGGAAAGGCTCTTCTTGCCGGCGGGTACCTGCTCGCCCTTGTACATATCGAATATCGCAACGCTCTCGAGGTGCTTTGCGCTTGCCTTAATTACGGAGATGATCTCATCGGAGGTCACATCATCGTCGCATACAAGGCTCAGGTCTCTTGTAACAGCC
>CALBGD010000280.1 GCA_937893735.1 uncultured Clostridia bacterium
TATTGTAACCACAAGGAACCAAGCTTCTCTTTATGTTGGCGGCATAGCAGGATGCACAAACCAGGCATATGACGGAGATAATAGCGGTATATACAATTGCAGCAGCAATGTAAACGTTACTGTGAAGACTCCGGAGGGCAAAAATGTAGGAAGCGGTGTTTATGCGGCTGGTATTGTAGGTTCTGTAGGACAGAGAACAGTAGTCGAAGACTGTATAAATTATGGAAACATATATGTTGATGTTCAGTCAAGAGTTTCCGGAAAAATAATTATGGCGCAGGCTGGTGCGGCAGGCGTAGCAGGGAAAAGCAACGGTAATATTTTGCGCTGCGCAAACTACGGAAAAATTACTTGCGTAAAAACAGGCTCAAATGTTGCCGGAATAGTAAGTTCAATCAGTTCAGCAAAGCTTGAGGATTGCTATAATGTAGGAATTATCGAAGCAAAAGCAAAGTACGTTGGCGGAATTGCAGCACTTGCAAGCGTAACAGAAGTAAAGAACTGCCATAGTTATGGAAGAATATCAGCCGAGGAAATAAGTGATGGAAGAGGCGTTATGATAAGCGCCGTTGCAGGATCCAGCTCAAATAACTCGCTGCCTAATTCCACCTTTATAAATAACTATTACTTAAAGTCCACAGTTCCGGATGGATATAGCGGAGTTACTGTTCTTATAAGAGATAGCGTGATTACCGCTGGAGAATATCAGGTATTCCCAGACGAGAATGGGAAGAACGAGGCAAAGGATGCTTCAGAATTTGCAGACGGAACCGTTTTGAAGCTTCTTAATGGGGAAGCCGGAAGCGTTTTTGGTCAAAGAATAGGCAAAGACGAATATCCTATCTTCCAGCGTCTGATTGACGAAGAAAATGAAAGAAACATGGCGGCGGCAAAAGCCGTTGAAGACATGATTTTTGCTCTTCAGCCTGTGACTAAGGACAGCGGCGACGCCATTAAAGCAGCGCGTGACGCATACGACGCGCTGACTCCTGAGCAGAAAGAACTTGTTTCCAAAGACGCGCTTGACGCGCTTGAGAAAGCCGAAAAACAATATGCAATGATTACCGACAGCAACAAGCCAGATGCTTCCGACAAGGGCGACAAAGGCGACGGAGTTATCAAAATCGCTGCAAAGGGCGACAGCAAGGGCGAACAGAACCCCAACACCGGCGCAGAGGTTTTCGGCGAATAATCAGAGTACAAGAATGGTGAATTTGAGTTCACCACCTTCTTCTTTCATTTTTCTATATTGCAAACAGCAGCAAATCCCCTTCGTGTGGTCAGGCACGAAGGGGATTTTGCTGTTTGAAGTATGCATATACAACTGACAAATCAAAGGGTAAGTTTGGTCGGCGCATATTGAATATGAATTTTTGAGCGTTTCATAAAAAGTTCGTAAAATCCCTTGACATTGTATATGACTTTCGCTAAAATATAGTTTTCGCAAAAAAATAAATTTTACAGAAACAAGGGAGATTATGAGCAGCATTTTTTCTAAACTTCGGTCGTTCTTCCGTCCGGCGGATCTTACGCAGGGCACCTGCTGGAAAACGATACTTTCTTTTTCTTTTCCGATAATTATTTCATACCTGCTTCAGCAGGTATATTCTATCAGTGACGCCGCCATCGTTGGGCAGACGCTGACCGCGGGCGAGGTCGCCGGAGTTAACGACACAACCTCGCTGATTTTCATATTTTTGCAGTTCGCGTTCGGCGTTTCCGCAGGGTTCTGTGTGGTAACATCCTGCCGCGTGGGCGCAAACGACGATGAGGGCGTGCGCAAGTCCCTCGCGACGCAGATTGTGCTTTCCGCAGGGCTGACGGTGGTGCTCACTGCGCTGGCGCTGGCGCTGCTGAAGCCGATGCTCGCGTGGATAAACGTAACGCCTGAAAATCCGGAGGTTTACGGCGCGGCGTTCACCTACTGTGCCATCATCTTCGGCGGAATCGGTGCACAGCTTTTCTACAACTTCGTGTGCTCGTTTCTGCGCAGCATGGGCGATTCCGTAACGCCGCTTTTGTTCCTGCTTTTCTCGACGGTGCTCAACGTGGGACTTGACCTGCTGTTCATCATTGTGTTCCGCTGGGGCGTGGCGGGTGCGGCGGCTGCCACCGTTTCTGCGCAGCTCATAAGCACGGTGGGCTGCTTCATCTACGCATTCACCAAGTATCCGAAAATCCGCCCGCTGCCCGCCGACTGGAAAATTGACTGGCAGGATGCGCTGCTGCACGCCGAGCAGGGAATTCCGCTGGGACTGCAATTCTCCGTGCTCGCGGTGGGAATTATCGTAATGCAGAGCGTGGTGGTGAAGTTCGACCTGCTGGACGGCGCAATGGTGTCGAATGCGGCGCAGAACGGCTTTGGCGCAGCAAACAAGCTGAACAACCTGCTCATGACGCCGCTGAGCGGTCTTGGCTCCGCTATGACAAGCTTTACCGCCCAGAACATGGGCGCGGACAGAGCTGACCGCATCAAAAAAGGCACTTTGCAGGCGCTTTTGATGATGCTTGTGATTGCCGGAATTTCCATTACAGCCGGACTGCTTCTCTCTATCGACGGAACTTATCTGAAAATTTTCCTCAGCGCAGACAAAATCACTGAAGAAACAGCACGCTTTGGAAACCATTATCTGTATATTGACCTAATGCTGTATGTGTTCCTTGGGTTCATTTTTGTTATGCGGAACTGCGTGCAGGGAATCGGCCGTCCGCAGTTTATCCTTGAAGCAGGTGCGGCGGAGCTGGTCGCCCGTGTGGCGGTCTGCCTGCTTTTGCCTGCGGCATTTGCCGGCGGAGAGGTTTCCACCGCGGCGCCGCTTTCGGCGTACCACGCGCTGTGCTTCGCCGACCCGTCGGCGTGGATCGCAGCGGATTTGGTGCTCGCCGTACCGTTTTTTAAGAATATCATGAAGATGGATTACGCATATTTTTATCGTTCCAGAAGATAAATTGCACACAAAAAAGCCCTGCATAAAGTGATCTAGTCAATAGTTAGTAGACACAAAAAAAGAATCAAGCTGGCAGGACAAT
>CALBGD010000281.1 GCA_937893735.1 uncultured Clostridia bacterium
GGAAGCTCCAGCGCCCGCCGCAGCTTCGGCAGTACAGTATTCCGGAGCCATTTTGAGAACTTCCCGGGAAAGCGCATTCTTCCACCTCTTTTACATAATAATACCATTATATTATACAATGGAAATATTATATTTTCGTTAACAAATCGGAGAATATCAAAAAAAGAGGGCGCCTGTTACAGCGCCCACGCTCCTCGGAGCTATGAATTTGTCTGGGAGGAAAACTCCCGGCTCTTAGCAGCCGAAGCCGCCGCAGAGGGACTTCAGCAGATCGCAGATCTGGTCGAAGCTGCAGTTCTTAAAGAAATTGAACATTGTATTTACCTCCTGATGTATTTCCCTTGCGGGATACTCTAATTATACACTATACAGGGGTCGTAATTCAATGCAAAGATATTGCCATCAGGGGAAGCCCTTACCGGGCTTTTCTGCCAGTGAGTCCCCTTGCAATGAAGCAGGCGATGATCAGCGCCGCCGGGAAAATCGCCCCGAACGGAAGCCCGCTCTTCAGTCCGCCGTCCATTGCGCCGGATATCATGCCAACGAGGGTAGGCCCCCCGGAGCAGCCTGCGTCCCCGGCGAGGGCGAGAAGCGCGAACATCGCCGTGCCTCCGCGCGGAACTGCGGCGGCAGCCGCGCTGTAAGTCCCCGGCCACATTGCGCCTACCGAGAATCCACATATTCCGCAGCCGATGAGCGAAAGCATGGGCAGCGGCGAGAAAGCCGCTATCATGTAGGAAACAATGCAGAGCGCTCCGCAGAATATCATGTATTTCAGGATATCAACCTTAGCGCTGATTTTCGCGTAGAACACACGGGAAAGTCCCATCAGCACCGCAAAGAAGCAGGGACCCATCAGGTCTCCGAGGGTTTTCGGAACGCCGAGGGCGCTCTCCGCGAACGCAGAAGCCCACTGGCTCATAGCCTGCTCGCTTCCTCCCGCGCAGAGGATAAGCACCGCCATCACCCAGAAAATCTTTGATTTGCAGAGCTCCAGAAGCCCCATGCCCTTTTCGCCTTCCTCATAAATCGGGGGAATGGGCACCTGACTGAAATAAACGGCGATAAGCGCCGGAACCACCGCCCAGAGCAGCGCGAGTATTCTCCAGCTATCCTTTCCGAATCCGTAAAGGAACAGCGTTGAAAGCAGGATAGTTCCCACGCAGCCCCAGCAGTAGAAGGAGTGCAGAAGCCCCATTGCTCCCGCCTTGTTGTCGCTCGGGCAGGATTCCACCAGAGGGCTTATCAGCACCTCGTCCAGCCCTCCGCCGACCGCGTAGACGACAACGCAGATAAGCAGCCCGATGAACGGCGGCATGATGAACGGCAGAATGCTGAGCCCCGCGATCCCCACGCAGGCGAGGATATGCGCCCCCACAAGGCACTTCCGGTAGCCTATCCTGTCAACGAATTTCGCCGAAGCAAGGTCGATTATGAGCTGAACGAAGAAGTTTATCGTTACCAGCAGCGTTATCTGCTCCAGCGGAATGCCGAACGTGTCCTGAAAAATCAGGAACAGAAGCGGCAGAAAATTGTTCACCACCGCCTGAGTGATGTATCCGCCGTAGCTCGCAAGAAATGTGTGTTTATAGTCTGTTTTAATTCCCATCTTTTTGTTCCTCTTATGTAGTAATCGTTTACAAACTGATGGTATTTTATCATGTTTCGGGTAGTTTGTCAATCGCTCTTTTTACAAAAAAACAGGCTCCGTTTGGAACCTGTTTTTGTATTATCTGACGGAAGCAATATACTTTACAGCGTCCTCAACGGATCCCTGCGGAAAAGCGGAGGCGTCCGCGCCAGCGGGATTCTCGAGGAACTCGTTCACAAGGAACACTTTCATTCCAAGTGTTGCCGCGACCATATCCTCAGCGACATTGTTGCCGATCATAATGCAGTTTTCCGGCTTCTCGCCGATTTTGGAGAGTATCTCGCGGAAATAGTCGGGATTCGGCTTGCAGTATGTACTGTTGTCGTAGTAGGTCACAAGCTCGAAATCCTCCGGCGCGAGCCCGGCCCACGCCATGCGCGTGCGAACTCCCGAGAGGGGGAACAGCGGATTTGTTGCCAGCACCAGCTTCAGCCCGGAGGCTTTCAGTCTGTCGATGAGTGGCTTGTGATCCGGACGGTACTTCAGACAGCTCTGTATCGCGTCAAATTCATGTATATAGAAGTCGTCGCACTGGCTCTGCGCGTCCGGAAGCCCCTTGTTAAGCTCCCTGAATGTCTGCCAGAAAGCCTCGGAATTCGTGCGGCTGCCGTCGTTCTTTACCATAGCACCGGTACCCGCCCAGACGGATTTTACAACGGATTTCGGGTCGTAGCCCAGCGGAGCCAGCTTCTTACCGAGCCCGGCAAAGTACAGCTTTATAAAATCCTCCTGCTCAAAGGGGAGCAGAGTTCCGTCAAGGTCAAACAGTACTGTTGTCAGCATCGGTATTCTCCTTATTTTTGGCGGCACGGCGCTTTTCAATGGCGGTGTGCTGCTTCTCTATCTTCTTCTGGTAGGTCTGCTTCGCTTCGTCGTCGGATTTGTACACGGAGCGCGTAACAGTCCAGCGGTCGGCGGAGGCGCGCTTCGCCACCAGCTTCACAAGGAATTCTCCGTGCTCAGGGCAGGCGCAGATGTTGTTCTTGCGCACGATTCCCAGCGAGAGCCATTCTCCGTTGGAAAGCGTCTTTCCGCACTCGGGGCAGGGGACGGCGGTGAGCTTTTCGTCCACGGTCATCTTGCGGATATCCGGAATATCCCGGAAAGCCTCCCGGGACAGCACGGGTCTTTGTCCCGGCGACATACAGGAGTA
>CALBGD010000282.1 GCA_937893735.1 uncultured Clostridia bacterium
TGACGAGGGCTACGAAAACGGCAAGACCGCCGATATTCTGGACACGCTGAAAGAAAAGAACGTCCGGGCAGTGTTCTTCGTGACATACGACTACTGCAAGCGGAATCCGGAGCTTGTGAAGCGTATGATAGCCGAGGGTCACACGGTCGGGAACCACACATGGAGCCACCCTTCGCTCCCGGAGTGCTCCCCTGACGAACTGTACTCGGAGCTTTCGCTGCTGCACGAATACGTCCGGGACAACTTCGGTTATGAGATGTACGTCATGCGCCCGCCCAAGGGGGAGTTCTCCGAGCGCGTGCTCGCCTGCGCAAAGGAGCTCGGCTATACTACCGTGCTTTGGAGCTTCGCCTACCCCGACTGGGACGTGAACAATCAGCCCGACCCGGAGCAGGCTTTCGCGAAGATAACCGGGAAATCGCACAACGGCGCGGTTTATCTGCTTCACGCCGTATCCGAAACGAACGCCTCGATTCTCGGCAGGGTCATAGACTACTGGCGGGCAAACGGTTACGTTATTTCTCCTATGTAACACAAAATCGGGCGGAATTTAAGCTGTTCCGCCCGAAATCTTATTCTGCCGTCACGCTTCCGGAAAGCTGTCCGGAAAGCGACTTAAAGACCTCCGAAAGCCTTGCGGAAGGTCGCTCAAACCTCTCGGCAGGGACAAAAAGCACCTTTGCCCCGGAGGATATCATTCCGGAATACGCGGTGTTTCCGGAAATATCCGCTTCTGATAGGCTGTCCGCAGCTATGATGTACTGCGGCGCTTCCGTTTCCCCGGGTAATTCCGCATAGCCCCCGCCAGCGCAGAGATTCCGCCCGCAGAGGGAAAGCACGGCGCTTTCAAAGGTATCGGAGCCTGCGGCGGTAAGCTTCGGAGTCACATATATAAATGTTCCAAGCTCCACGCCGGAAGCGGAGCTTTTAAGCGCGGAAACCGCCTTTTCCGCCGCAGAATCTCCCGCTTCGCTGCCGGAGAAAACCTCGGCGGCGGTACTGTAAAGTTTCCCAAAGTCCTCCAGCGTTTTCGGCGCGGAAAGCGTGACCACCGTTATCCCGGCGGAATCAAGCGTATACATCTCGCGCTCGGCAAGCGCGGACATCGTAAATACAACGTCCGGGGAAAGCTCCGTCAGCTTGTCGATATCCGGATTTTCGCTGCTGCCCGCCGTGACCTCCGGCAGCCCCTCCGGATAGTCGCAGTAACGGCTGACGGCGCAAAGCCTGTCGGAATATCCCAGCTCCGCTAGGATCTCAGTCGCCGCCGGTGAAAGGCTGGCGATACGCTCCGGCTCGGATTTTATCTCCGTGCCGTCCGGGAGCTTCACAGGGAAAATTCCCTGCTCCGCTTCGGCGGTGTTTCCGCCCGTGACGATTATCTCAGACGGCGTTGAAGATGTCTCACCGCCGCAGCCGGTGAGCATTACCGCCGCAATAAGTACCGCTGTCGCAAACGCTTTTTTCATCAGTAATCCAATCCCAGTTCAATGCGCGAGCTGAGCCAGTCCGTGAACTGACGTGCAATTCTCGGGGAGCGGCCTCCGCGCTTTAGCGCAAAGCGCTCTGCGGCGGCTGTAAGCTCGCTGTCGTCTATGTCTATTTCCCTGTCCTCGGCAAGCTTTCTTACGATATCGAAGAATATCTCGCGGTTGGGCTGAGTGAACGTTATGAAAAGCCCGAAACGGTCTGCAAGGGACATACTCTCGTCCACTGCATCGCTTCTGCCGATGCTGTCAACGGAGCGGTCGTCGTTGGAT
>CALBGD010000283.1 GCA_937893735.1 uncultured Clostridia bacterium
GTACCGGCAAGCGCCGAGAACATCGCCTGAACCGGGGATATCCCGTCGCCACTCCCCTGCCGTGAAAAAATAGTCCTTTTCAGGCAGTGCCCAGCCCTCCGGAGCTGGAAAAAGCCTGTCCTGACCGAAAAAAACGCGCCCGCCGCCAGAATCAGCGACAACATGGGCGCTCCCCACAATATCCCATTTATTCCGCCTATAAGTCCCATCTGCGCTCCTCAGAAACATTAAATTCCATTCAAAAAACGGTTTCTTAACAAGTTTTTTACGCTGGTGTATTCCATTTTCCTTTAAAAGGTGGTAAAATATAAGTAATAATATCATTAACCGAGCAAAGTCCTGGAGGTAATCATATGGAGTTTCACTACAAAATACTGGTTGTAGAAGACGACGACAGCCTACGCTGTTTTATAAACGGTATGCTGGAAAAAAACGGCTATGATGTGATTAACGCCGACACAGGCAGCGACGCGGAGATACTTGCAAGCTCCCACTGCCCCGATCTGATTTTGCTCGATCTGGGACTTCCGGACAAGGACGGCATGGAGGTGCTCAGTAATATCAGGAAGTGGTCAGCTGCTCCGATAATAGTAGTATCCTCCCGCCAGAGCGAGGGAAGCAAGGTGGCTGCCCTCGAAGGCGGCGCAGACGACTACATAGAAAAACCGTTCGGACAGAACGAACTCATGGCAAGGGTGCGGGTAGCCCTCCGCCACGTCCGCGGAAGCGGCACCAACCGCTCGATAGCATTTAACGGAAAATTCTGCGTTGGGGAGCTTATGATAGACTACGACCGCTTCAGGGTTTATATAAACGGCAAGGACGCCGAGCTCACCCAGAATGAATACAAGCTTGTGGCGCTGCTCGGGCAGTACGCCGGGCGGGTGCTCCCCTACGACTTCATAATCCAGAAGATGTGGGGACCCAACGTCAGGGGCGATAACCAGATACTCCGTGTGAACATGACGAATATCCGCCGTAAGATAGAAAAGGATCCCTCCCACCCGCGTTACATATTCACGGAAACCGGAATAGGCTACCGTATGGCAGAGGAATAACTCAGCCGGTCTCGATAACTCGCTCCTCCGCTATATTTCCGCGGAGGGTGTACACCGCGGTCAGCCGTATCCCGTCCTGCTCAGGGACGGCGGTCTCATCGCAGGAATATATCTCGTACTCCCCGTAGAAGTTCTGCTCGAAATCGCTCTGGAGCCGCTCCAGCTCCGCGAGGCAGTCGTCCGCGCTGCGCGTGATGTCATGCTGCCTGAGCTTTGTGAATACGCCCCGGCGGAGCTTCAGCGGAATTTCATGTCCGAACAGCGAAAGCACCTCCGTTTCCTCATGGTACACCGAATCCGGGACGGCGGCTTCTCCCCAGAAAAGCGGTATCTCATCGTCGCCCGCCACAAGCCAGCGGAATTCCGTCTGTTCTCCGTCGGCGGTGCTCACCGTTTCATTGTACGGCACAAAGAACTCCCGGCTTTCGGTGAATTCCCCGATTATGTCCGCAGAGGCGTGTTTCAGCGTGACATTCCCGGCGCTGTCGGTAACTACTCCGCTCACCAAAAGCCCCCCGGCAGGTACTCCGCTTCCGGTCTCCGTCACAAGAGTGCCGTCGCGGACGGTGTGTTCTATCACCTTTGCGCTCCTTGACGCGACCAGATTGCAGGGCACGTCCAGCTCCAGCATATCCGGCTTCGGAGTTACCAGCTCCAGCGTTGCCTTTACCCGGAATCCCACACAGGATACGTCCGTCCATGCCGCCTCGGGAATTTCAAGCATCATGCGGCGCTCGGCGGTGGCAATATTCAGTCCCCGGGTGGGAACCCCTCGCTTTATACCGCACTCCTCCAGTATCGTCATCACCTGTGAGCGCTGGGACGATGTTATCCCGCCGGAGCCCTCTACCTCGATATCCTGAATGTGGCTGCTGCCCATTGATATTATAACAAGGAACGTCAGGAATCCAACGTACAGCCCGGCACGGCGGCTGTACCTCATAACAGAAAAATACAGACCGCGGCGCTTTCCGGCTCTTATCCGGACGCCGCATTTCTGCGCGGTCTTTGCCGTCAGCCAGTAATCCATAGGAGATACTGCGCCGGATATCGTGCCGTCACCGAAGCGCACCCGGCGGAGCTGCACCCCCTGCCAGAGGAGCTCGCTCGCCATCTTCTCCGGGAATCCCCCGAAGCCGCTGAACTCCACGCTGCCGTAGGGCAGTCCCTTTTTTTTATGTGACATTTGTTCCTCCTCAGAGCTCAATAAAAGCCACGGAGCTTATCCTGCCGCAGATAAAAACGCCGTCGCCGCCCATGCTCTCCAGCGTGAGCCCCTCGCCGCAGACCCGCACCAGCCTGCCGTTTCTCAGGCGCAGCACTATCTCGCCGGTCTTTTCGCGGCTGTCCGTACAGCCCACCACGGCGGCGCAGTTCTCAGCAGAAAGGCTGCCGTCGCGGATAGTTATGGTCATTCCGCTGTACGGCAGGTCGCCCAGCTCCATTAGTCTGCTTTTTATTCCCATGAACACCACCTCCGTACTACCTGTCCTTTCCAGAATATATGCTTAAATTCCATTTTATAGAACAGCCCCATATTTATGAATTATCAGCAAACAGTTATTTCACATATTTTAAGAAATGTGTGCATTATATCAAAAAATATATGTTTCAAGTGTAAATTTCAGTTGACATTTCCATATTACTTTTGTATAATGTATACAAGCAGAGTCTCTGCTTAAAAGCGAAAGGAAAGGACAGGTGCAGCTATGAAAACGAATACATTGAATAAGGAAAAAAAGCTGGCGCTGATGTCTAGTGTCCCTGAGGACAAAAAGAACAAGGCTCCAAAAGAAAAAAAACCAAAAGAAAACAAAAAAATCGCAAAAACTGCTTCCAAGAAGCCGCTGTTTGCGAAATTAAATAAAGGGAAACAAAACAACAGGAAAAAGGCAACTGGTATCGGCACCAAGCTCACGCTGATGTCCTGCATTTCCGCAGCCGTGACTGCTTTGATCCTTGGTTCCGTTACTATCGCGGTGTTCATGAACTTCGTTGTATCTCTCCAGATGAATGAAGCCGCGACCGGCGTACGTGTGCTTGAAGCTGAAGTAAACAACGAGGTAACTGCTGTGTCCGACCTTGCGAAGCTTATCTCCGCAGGCGGAAACATGAACCCCGCCGTTCTCGACATAACATGGCAGACGAACTCCAAGTCCATGGATCAGCAGGCGGCTTACATAACCACGGTGGGCGGGATTCAGTGGAAGAGCAGCTCCAAGTTCGCACTTTCTGATTCCGTGGTACAGCAGGCGCTGAACGACCCCATTTCCGGACTTATCGTTGAAGACGGCAAGCTCTGCATTATTGCAAGCACAAAAGTCGGCAAGGTAGGCACTCTAATAGCGTACCGCGACCTCTCCAGCTCGGAATATGTTGACGCAGTAAAGGAAAAGACAGGCGCTGACGTTACCCTGTTCAACGGAAATGTACGCTACTGCACCACCCTGACCGACAGCGAGGGCAACCGCAATGTCGGCACAGAAATGGATCCCGGTATCTGGGCAACACTCCAGACCGGCGAATCATACGCAAGCAAGGCTTACATCAACGGCGTTTCCTACTATGTGAACTACGACCCGATGACCGATATCAACGGAAACTATATCGGTGCGTTCTTTGCAGGATATACAACTGCTGAAGCTGACCAGAAGCTCGCTGTTTCAATAATCATCGCAGTAGTTGTTCTGGCAGTAACCATCATAATATCCAGCGGTCTGCTCTTCATTGTGATGAAGAAGATGGTAAAGCAGCCGGTCTCCGAGGTAGTAAAGATCTGCGACCAGCTCGCAAGCGGTTCGCTTGATTCCCCGGATTCCTCGTTCAAGTTCAGCGGCGATGAAATGGGCGAGATAGCAAAGGAACTCACGCAGGCAAAGCACACCCTCAGCTCCTATGTCAAGGATATTTCCGATGTGCTCTCGCACATGGCTGTTGGAGATTTCGCCGCGCAGCCCGGTCTTGAATACATCGGAAACTTCAAGGAGATCAACAGCTCTTTCCGGAACATCAAGGAGACCCTCAGCGGGATCATTGAGAACATCAACT
>CALBGD010000284.1 GCA_937893735.1 uncultured Clostridia bacterium
TAAATTACCGCCTCCTTATTCGTTAGGTTTGTCGAAATCTCCGCCGGACTGGGTCTGGAGCGTGTAGATCTCGCTGTAAATCTTGTTGTTCTTAAGCAGGTTCTCGTGGGTATCAAATCCGCAAACCCTGCCGTCGTCCATTACGATTATGCGGTCAGCCTCCTGAACGCTGGAGATACGCTGAGCAATGATGATCTTTGTAGTTCCGGGAATCTTCTGTGCGAACGCCTGACGGATCTTTGCGTCTGTCGCTGTATCGACCGCGCTTGTGGAGTCGTCGAGGATAAGCACCTTCGGGTCCTTCAGGAGAGCGCGCGCGATACAAAGGCGCTGCTTCTGACCGCCGGAAACATTCGCGCCGCCCTGCTCGATCATGGTGTTGTAGCGGTCGGGCATTCTTTCTATGAATTCATCTGCACAGGCGAGTTTGCACGCTTCCTCGCACTCCTGCTCGGTGGCGTTTTCGTTGCCCCAGCGGAGGTTGTCGAGGATAGTTCCGGAGAAGAGGACGTTTTTCTGGAGTACGACTGCCACCTTGTCGCGGAGCAGCTCAAGGTCGTACTCGCGGACGTCCGTGCCGCCTACCTTTACGGAGCCGCCGTCAACGTCGTAAAGACGGCTGATGAGGTTAGCGAATGTGGACTTGCCGCAGCCGGTTCCGCCGATGATTCCGATGGTCTCGCCGGCATGGATATGCAGGTCGATGTCAGTAAGGACTTCCTCTCCGCCGTCCGTATCGGACTTCTTTTCTGAGAGCTTGTCGGACTTGTGCTTGTACGCGAAGCTTACATGGTCAAAGTCGATAGAGCCGTCAGGGATCTCCATAACAGGATTTTCGGGATTCGTGATATCAGATTTCTCGTTGAGAACCTCGCAGATACGCCGTGCGCTAGCCACGGACATCGTGATCATTACGAAGATCATGGAAAGCATCATCAGAGCCATAAGTGCGCTCATAATGTAGCTGAACAGGGAAGTGAGCTCGCCGGTCGTGAGGGTTCCTCCGACGATGAACTGCGCGCCGAACCAAGAAATGAGCAGAATGCAGGCGTAGATGACGAACATCATTACCGGGTTGTTCCATGAAATGATCTTCTCCGCCTTGACGAACATATTGTAAAGGTTTCCGGAAGCCCTGACAAACTTGTCGTTCTCATGCTGTTCGCGGACGAAACCCTTAACTACGCGGATACCGGAGATGTTCTCCTGAACGCTCGCGTTGAGGTCGTCGTACTTTGTGAACACCTGGTCGAAAATCTTTGTGGCGTTCTTTACGATGAGAACGAGAACGGTTCCGAGGACTACCAGCGCGCCGAGGAATATCAGGCTTATTTTCGCATTGATGATGAAGCACATGATCATGCTGCTTATCAGCATGATAGGAGCCCTTACCGCGATACGGATTATCATCTGGAACGCATTCTGGAGGTTTGTGACATCAGTGGTCATTCTGGTTACCAGACCAGCGGTGCTGAATTTGTCGATGTTCGAGAACGAAAAGTTCTGGATATTGGCGAACATTGCGTCACGCAGATTGCAGGCGAATCCTGCAGAAGCGTTAGCCGCATACTTTCCGGCGAGTACGCCGAAAGCAAGGCTCATAAACGCCATGACGAGCATTACGCCGCCGTAGATGTATACCTTTGACAGGTCCCCCGCGTTTATACCCTTGTCGATTATCGAGGCTGTAACGAAAGGTATCAGCACCTCCATGACTACCTCAAGGATCGTGAAAAGGGGGGTGAGCAGCGTTGACTTTTTGTATTGTTTTATCTGTGCTGCCAGTGTTTTTATCATACTTTGTTCCTCCTTGTGTATTATACTTGCATTTGATTAGTTGCCTTACTATTATAGTACATATTTTTTATAAAGTAAATTCATCAATGTAACATAAATTCGCTCAAATGTTCAGTTACTTTCGGTGATAATTACCAATGTAATTAGTCAACAAAACTCTGACCGCATGAAACTGCGACAAACCGCACTATAAAGCCATTTATAAATTGAAATCATTTCATGTGGTTTTCACAATTATACGCCCTGCAAAAATGAAAGTTCTGTGATATGAATGTGAATTGCCATGATTTATCGACATTTTCCACATAAAACTTTTGCATACCATAAAAAAAGAAGCGGCAATATTCCTGCCGCTTTCTATTTTTATAGCCATCTTCTGAGTACTTCGCTGAGCCTTTTCAGGTCAAGCGGTTTGGAAATATGTTCGTTCATGCCCGCCTTTTTCGCAAGGATAACGTCCTCTGCGAAAGCGTTTGCGGTCATTGCAACGATAGGGAGCTCACCGCAGCCGGGGAGCATACGGATAGCCTTTGAAGCCTCATATCCGTTCATTACAGGCATCTGGATATCCATGAATACGATATCGTAATATCCCGTGCCGTTTTGCCTTATAAGGTCTACTGCGGCTCTGCCGTTTTCGGCGCATTCCGTGACTGCGCCCGTGGCGCTGATTATCTCCTGAGCTATCTCCCGGTTAAGCTCGTTATCCTCCACAAGGAGAACGCGCTTTCCGGAGTAATTTCCGGTTTCAAGCTCGTCATAACCGCCGCGCTTTGAGATAAGTCTGTCCTTTCCGCTGACAAGTTCCTTGAACAGCGCAGTAAGCCTCGACCGGAACAGCGGCTTCGTGATGAATGCGTCAACGCCGGCTTCGCGGGCTTCCTTTTCGATTTCTGAGCAGTCATAGGCGGTGAACACGATTATCGGAACGTCTTTCCCGACCTTTCTGCGTATCTGTCGTGCGGTTTCAACGCCGTCCATTTCTGGCATCTTCCAGTCGAGGATCACCGCGAAGAAATCTCGCCCGGCTTCGTGCCGGCTTACTGTTCGCTCTACTGCTTTCTTTCCGGAGAGCACCCACTCGCATTCCATTCCTATTTCACTCAGTATCTCTGCTGCGCTTTCGCAGCACTCCTGATCGTCGTCTGCCACGAGAACAGGCAGGTCGGCAAGTTCATCGGTGGAAACATTCTGGCTTTCCTGTATGCGCAGGAAAATGGTCACGGTGAAGCGGCTGCCCTTTCCGGGGGCGCTTTCAACCTTGATATCACCGTTCATCATGGACACGATATTCTTGGTTATCGCCATTCCCAGACCCGTGCCGGGTACTTTGGTAGTGCGATTCGTGTCGGCTCTTGTGAAAGGCTCGAATATAATTTTCTGGAACTCCTCGGTCATGCCGATTCCGTTGTCCTCAACGACAAATTCATAGCAGGAGGTGCTTTTTCCAGTGGGCTTTTCCGATATGGAAATGCTGATTTTCCCGCCGTCCGGGGTGTATTTTACTGCATTGCTGACGATGTTCACAAAAACCTGCTGTATTCTCAGCCGGTCGCCAACAACAGCTTCGTTTGCTATGTCTGAAATAACGACAGACAGCTTGTGCCGGTGCTGTTCGATTTCCGGCTTTACAAGGGTTATCAGGTCGTCGATAAGATCCGGAAGCTTGAACTCCTCTTCGACGAGGCTGAGGCTGCCGCGCTCTATCTGGCTCATATCGAGCACTTCGTTTATCAGCGAAAGAAGATGGCGGCTTGAGCGTGTTATCTTGCCCAGACAGTCGAGGACGCGCTGCTTGTCGCTGATATTGGCTCCGGCGATGGCAGTCATGCCGATTATCGCGTTCATTGGCGTGCGGATATCGTGTGACATATTCGACATGAACATGGTTTTCGCTTCATTTGCGCGGTTTGCCGCAAGGAATGCGTCCTTCAGAGCCGCACGCGCCTCGCGCTCGCTGCGTTTTGCCTGAGTAACGTCCTGAATTATCAGCAGCACGCGGCTGAGCACTCCGTCAGTGAATTCCAGCGGGATAGCGGACATATTCTTGAACAGGCTTTCGTCCCTGGAGCAGTATTCAAAGTTGTAGATATCGCCCTCAGAAGCGAGGTTATCCCTCATGTTCCGGACAGACAGCAGCTCGGTGAGAGATTTGCTGTCTGAGAGCGACTTGAACTTGCTGTCGAACTGCCCGACCATTTCTTCGTATGTACCGGAGGTCCTGATGAGTTCGTTTCCGTCAAGGTTGTGAAGTGTATATGTGCCGTGCTGTAAGTCGCAGACGGCAAATCGTTTTACCAGGCGAACCATTCCGCTCAGGAGCTCGTCCATGTCGCGGTTGTCCTTTGCCATACGGTGGAGGTCCTCCTCCGCTTTTTTGGCGCTGGTGATGTCACGCAGGAATATAACAGCGTGCTGCGGAATTCCGTTTTCATCGCTGTCTCCCGGGAGCACCATATTCCTTATCCAGAACTCACTGCCGTTGTATTCCGCACGGCATTCGGTGCTCATTTCGCTGTTGAGCTTCTGGAGCTCCTTGCGGATATAGCTGCGGTCGAACAGCAGCCGTACAGAATCGCGGTACTCCTCATGTACATGATTATCTACGAATACGCTGCACAGCCTGTCCCAGCTTGTTATGACGGAAAGGTCGGGAGCGAGCCTTTCGCTGAGCTTAAAGCACTCAAACGTGTCGTCGTTCAGATTGACATAATATTCACAGATATTGGACTTGGAATATGCGCGGTGGAATGCAGAAAGCGTTTCGTTGTCTTCCTTTGCCTTGTGTTCCTTGTCGATGTTGACGAAAATTCCCGTCATTCGGCTTGGCGAGCCGTTAGTCCTGCGGTTTACGTCCGCGCTTTCCTTGAACCAGTGATATGTTCCGTCGCTGGTCTTGGCACGGTATTCCACGTTGTATGCAGTGAGTCCGGTTCGGTCAGCGGCGGCCATGAAAAATTTTTCCATGACCCTTTCCCGGTCGGACGGGTGGATACGGCTGCTCCAGGCTTCTAATGTGTCCGGGAAGTCCTCCGGACCTGTAAATCCCAGCATCTGCCGGAATTTCTGACTCCATGTGACCTTTTTTACGGTCGCGTCCTCGTTGAAATCTATGTACCATACGCCGGACTGGATTATTCCGTTGACCAGCTCAAGATTCTGGGCGTCAAGAGCCAGCCGGACTGACATCACCCAAATAGGGGTTCCGCTGCTGTCAGTGGATTCCGTCTTGAATGTGCGGACAAATACGGGGGTCCCATCCTTTGTCATCATATGGAACAGCCCTGCGCCGGAGCCCTCGCGGAATTTTCCGTTTTCAAAATAGTGAAGGTCTCCGCTGAAAACGAGGTTTTTCAGCGAGCCGCCGGAGGTCTGCATGAATTTGTCGTAATCATCAAATCCGAGGTTGCGCATGAAAAAACTGCTCATGAACAGCAGGCTGAGTTCATCGTCATAGTATCCGCCAATGCAGCCGACGGCATTATTCATACTCAGTGCGCGCTGTATTGCCGGACTGTTTTCGTTGCAGAACCCGGATTCCGGTCTTAAAACAAGTACCTTTTCCGTATAAATATCAGAATAAAGAGGTCTTGAGGCTGCGTCATACTTCTGCCCCTGCTGATTGTCCTGCATAGGTGTTAACTCCTTCGAATAGAATCCCTTGACT
>CALBGD010000285.1 GCA_937893735.1 uncultured Clostridia bacterium
GTCGCTGTGCGGCTGGCTGTACTCGCTCATATCGAAGCGTATGCAGCAGCTTTCGTCCCCGAAAAGCCGCTCCGCAAGGGTTTTGGCGGTCTCGGTCTTACCGGTTCCGGTGGGGCCTGCGAAGAACAGCACTCCCTTGGGGCGGGTGTGGGACGAGCCTTGAAGTCCGGACATTCCGGTGACTGCGCGCTTCACAACGTCCAGCGTCTTGATTATCGCCGCGTCCTGACCCTTTACGCGCTTTCGGAAATCGTCTGCGGAGGTCCGGAGAGATTCCACGTCAAGGCTGCGCCACGGATTCTCGCGTATTCCGTACTTGTAGAGGTCGATAACGTCGCACATATTGCGTATGGAAATGCGCTCGTTCTTGCAGAGCTTGCGCAGTCCGTTCATCTCGGTGAAGCTGAATCCCTCGGTGAGCGCCGCGAATCTGTCCTGAATCTTCTCCAGCTCCTGCGGGTGTTCCTCGAAATACGGCATTTCCGCGCGGAAAATGTCTCCGGCGAAGAACGTCTGGAAGTTGTTCCCGCGCACGAATCCCGCACGCTCCTCACGGGTAGGAGTGCTGATGGTTATGGTCTTTTCGTTCGGGTTGTCGAGGTAGAACCACGCCGGGATATCGTTGGATTTGTTCACGATGAGTATGAGCAGGTTGCGGAGCTTCCCGCCGCTTTCCGTGCGTACCTCCGCCGCCTCCATTGCCGCTTGCAGCAGCACGGTGTAGCTGTCCACCTCAGACTGCTGGAGCCTGTCCGGCGAGGGAATGAATCTCGAAGCAAAGGTCATGATGACCACGCAGGGCTCCTGGTTCTGTGAGAGCGCGCGCCGGGTGAGCTGCGCCGCTCCGCCGTCATTTCCGCCCTTGAAAGAAGCGGCTACCGCGCCGTTCTGCTCGGAGGCTCCCACGAGATTTGCGAAGCGCTGTGTGTAGCCCTCCTCGCAGGAGTTGTAAAATCCGCGCAGGCTGTCGTAGAACGCAATGTTAGCGTAGCCCTTGTCCCGGAAAAAGTAGTGCAGGTAATCCGTCAGGCGCAGAATGCTCCCCTGCGGAACGCTGCCCTCATACGGGAACTGATAGCTGTCGAACACGTTGCCCTCCAGCATTATAAGCGGCTTTATGCGCGAGAATATTTCAAGCTCGCGGTGCCATTTCGGGGTGAAGTCGGTCATGTGCTCCTCCTTTATTCGCCGGGGAATTCCGACAGGTGGCGGCAGGGGATCTTATTTTCAAGGCAGCAGCGCTGCGCGGAGCTGTCCGGCAGACAGTAGACCGTGATGTTCCCGCCGGGAGTCACCATGATGCCGCACAGGTCCACAAGCTCGGTGTTCATTCCGAGAACTGCCACCGCCCTGCTGAAGCTGAGCTGAAAATCGCTGAACGGGCTTACCACCGTGCGCGTATTCGCCGGAATAATCAGGCTGCGGAGAGACGCGCATTCCACGAACGCGTTGTTTTCAATGCTCATCAGCGTTTCCGGGAGCACCACCTTTTTCAGCGCCACGCACCAGCCGAAGCACTTCTCCGGAATGACCTGCACCCGGGTGTTTTCAAGGTGTATCTCCGTGAACTGGCAGCTTGCGAAGGCTCCCGCGCCGATGGAAGCAAGGCTGTCCGGGAAATCAAGGCTGCCCAGCGTGCAGGCGCTGAACGCGTTCTTCCCGATGATGTAAAGCTGCTTCGGGAGGATAAGGCGGTTCAGCTTTGCGCCGCGGAACGCGCCCTCGCCTATCCGCGTTACCGGTCTGCCGTCTATCATATCCGGAATCCGCAGGGTCTCCGGGATTATCACCTCGCCGCTGAAATCGTGGTGGATACGCAGTCCCGTGATGGTGACGGAGCCGTCCTCGATTCGGTAGCCGAGGTTCTTCATTGCTTCTTCGTAGCCGCTGTCAGGCTGCGCGGACTGCCACTTTCCAAGCGCCTCCGCTATGTTGGAGTTCGCCGCCAGCATACTGTCGCTGCGGGATTTTTCCATGGCTGCGTCTATCTTCTGATCGAGGGGCTGCAATTCATCGAGAGCCCTCTGCGCCGAATCTTTCTGCGCGTCAAGGTCGAATTTCTCCCTGTCCGAAACGGAATTCAGGAACGCCGTCGTCCTCAGCAGCCGCGCCTGATTCGTTATGTACGCCCTCAGCCGGTCGGAGGTCTGGATATCCTTCATCGTTTCCAGAGTTTCCGTCAGCAGGGCTATGCGCTTTTCCGCGCTGTCCAGCCGCGACTTCAGGTCCTCTATTTCAAGGCGCTGCTTCAGTTCGTCAAGCTCGGTCATTTGTTCCTGTCCTCCATAAAATTATGCGGTATCACCCGCGCAGTCACTCGTCATCTTTCACAAGATTTCTTTCCGCGAGCCGCCGCTCAAGCTCCACGGGATAATCCGCGCCGTGTATTCCCACGGAAACAACGCTGTTCCCCACCGTGAAATTCTGTATCATATTGCCCTGCCGCATATATTCCTCGTAGACCGCGCGGAGGCTTTCGTCAAGGAATATCACCCGCTGATTGTCCGAGCCGCGCAGCGGACAGCCATTGTTGCGCTCCGCGATGTATTTGCCGTCTATCAGCACCGAAACGTTCTCCAGAACTGCGAAAACCTCCGGCATTTCCCGGAGCTGCTCCAGCGTATAGCCCGTGTACAGCAGTATGTCCCCGGAAATTTCACGCAGCTCCGGAAGAAGCGCCGCAAGCTCCGGCTGTTCAATAGGGTCGCCGCCGGTCAGCGTGAAGCCGTCCACCGGCGCGGAATCCGCGATAGAGCGCACAAGCTCCATCAGCCGCTGCGGAGTTATGCGGTATTCCTCCCGCCTTTGCCACAGCTCAGGATTGCTGCACCCCTTACACCCGTGGGAGCACCCGCAGAACCATATCCCTATGCGGTTTCC
>CALBGD010000286.1 GCA_937893735.1 uncultured Clostridia bacterium
GGCGGTCAGCGGCGTGCGCAGCTCATGCGATACCGAGGAGATGAAGTCGTTCTTTATCGCCTCGGAGTTCTCCAGCTCGTCCGCCATGTCGTTGAACACCCGGGAGAGCTCGCCTATCTCATCGTTGTTGCGGATAGCGATACGCTCGGAGAAGTCGCCCTTTGCCAGCTTCTTTGCGGTGACGCTTATCTGCATGAGCGGCACGCATATCGACTTCACGAAGTACATTCCGCTGAACACCACCAGCAGGATAATTCCCACGCTCACCACCAGCGAAGCGAGCATTATCGCCGAAAGCTGATTGTCTATAAGCGTCATGGAGGCAACATACCTCAGCGCGTTGTAGGAACTGCTGGGCTGGGCTATCATTACAGTCACGGCGATGATGTTCTCGCCGTTTTCATAGCCGTGGAACACTCCAACGCCCTCCGGGGACTTCATAGCCGCGTCGTAGTCCGGCATATTGTAGCCCCCGTCCGGGGAGAATCCGCTGCTGCTGAGCGTGACCTCGCCGTTCCGGTTAATGGACATCATCTCCATCTGTTCCTTCTTGTCGAAGCCCTCAATGAGCTCCCGCACCTCGGTGGAGTAGTTCACCGCCATGTCCTCGTACAGACGGGAGAGCACCGTGGCGGTGGCGTTCGCCTCGGAAACGAGGTAGTTCTCCGCCGAGCCGTAGTAATACTGCCGCGTGAAGTAGTATATGCAGACGTTCACGATGACAAGCAGAACTCCGACCACGCTAAGCGTATTGAACATCCACCTGCCGGCAATGGAGCTGCGCAGCTTCAGGTGCTGGGTCTTTCCGTCCATCAGCCGTTCCATTTATAGCCGAAGCCCCATATCGTCTGTATGTACTGCGGATTGGAGGGGTCCTCCTCTATCTTCATGCGGAGCCTGCGGATATTCACGTCCACTACCTTGTCGTCGCCGTAGTACGCCTCACCCCAGATATGGTGCAGGATAGTCTTTCTGTCGAGCGCGGTGCCGCGGTTCTTCATCAGGTATTCCATGATGTGGTACTCCACCTGAGTCAGCTCGATGGGGGCGCCGTTTTTCAGCACCGTGCGGCTCTGGTAATCCAGCGTGAACGGCCCGGAGGCTATGTTGCGCACCGCCTCCTGACGGGTCTGGCTGACGTTCACGCGGCGGTAGATGGCGTCCACGCGCGCCACCAGCTCGGACGGGGAGAAAGGCTTGGTAACGTAGTCGTCCGCGCCTATCATCAGGCAGTTCACCTTGTCCATCTCCTGACTTTTGGCGGAGAGCATGATTATGCC
>CALBGD010000287.1 GCA_937893735.1 uncultured Clostridia bacterium
TAAACAAGGCGGCTGTAACTATAACCGCAAAGAGCTATACAATAAAGGTCGGCGCGGCTCTCCCCGATTTTGATTACGAGGTCACCGGGCTTGTGAACAGCGAAGCACTCCCGATTACTGTTACAATTTCCTGCACAGCGGCGGACAGCAATACAGCAGGTACTTTCCCGATCACAGTAAGCGGTGCAGCTGACAGCGATAACTACACATTCAGCTATTTAAACGGCACTCTGACGATCGGCGAAAAAGAGCCTGTTTCTACTCCCGTGTTCAGTCCTGCAAGCGGAACAACATTCACATCTTCGCAGAAGATTACGATCACCTGTGCAACCGAGGGCGCAGCGATATACTACACCACCGACGGCACAGAGCCTACCACCACAAGCACGCTCTATAACGGCGCGTTTACTATCACAGCAACGACTACTATCAAGGCGATCGCCGTGAAGGAAGGTATGTCGGACAGCGCAGTAGCAACCGCTGCTTACACCAAGAGATCCTCAAGCGGCGGCAGCGGAGGAACAGGCGGCGGAAGCAGCAGACCCACAACTCCTACCAAGTCTGACGATCCCTCTATCGGCGGTTCATCAAAGAGCTGGAGCGATATTGCGGCTGACCTTGCAAAGCTCGCAGACGGTTCGGAGGTTACAATTCAGCTTAACGGAAACACTACTGTTCCTGTTGAGGTGATCAAGGTAATTGACAACAAGAATCTTAAAGTACACTTTACAGTTGACAGCTCTCGCGGCTGGTTCGTTAACGGAGCGGAGATAACCGCTCCTGCGGCGGCAGATCTCTCTTTCATCAGGACCGCAAGCCAGAAACATGACGGTCTGCGTGGAATTGAGGGCACGCAGTTCAGAATCAACAACACAGGCGTTCCAGCAGGTCTTGAAATCGCGTTCAGATCTGAACATGCAGGCAAGTTTGCGAACCTCTATAAGTCCGTTGACGGCAAGCTGGTATTCGTGACCTGCGCTAAACTCGGTGCGGACGGTAATGTACTCCTGCCGGGTGTCACCGAAAAGGGCGATTACATTGTAATGCTCTGCGAATTCAGCGACCTTCTGGGCGATATGTCCAACGACGGCGTTCTGAACGCAATGGACGCAAGCGCGATACTCAAGGACATTGTTGGTCTGGAACGCGGCGCGAACCCGCTTATGGCAGACTTCAACGGTGACGGAAATGTCAATGCTATGGACGCTTCTGCAGTTCTGAAAAAAATAGTTGGTTTGATCTAAATAGTATTTATCCTCCCTTGCCAGTGAACTGCCCCAGTAAAAACAGACAATGACGAAAGACCCTCCTATGGTATAATAGAAACCATAGGAGGGTTTTGCTATGCCAAGAAAATACACAAAAATAAAGGACCTAGAACCGGAAGTATTCCAAATGAAGGAAGAAGGAAAGACGAATCGAGAAATAGCGGAGCATTACGGGCTTGAATTGGAACAAATCAAGAATTTGATCAAACGCCACAATAGGAATGAACAAAGGATAAAACAAGGCGACGCGCCAAAAGTAAAAGGATGTCCACGAAAACGCCCGATGACAGCTGATGAAGAAAAGGACAAGCGAATAGCACAGCTTGCTGATCATGGAGCAATGACGGAAAACTCCACATCAAGCATATCCTCATATTTCTCGACAGCAAACGGATCTGGCTCAAACGGCAGAACCATCACTTCGTTCAGATTAAGCATAAGGAACTCCTTGTTCTTCTCCACCGCCGCCTTGTCAGAGAAATTCACCGCCACGGTATAGTTTACGCTGTTCAGCGGCTGCTGAGCCATGTATATCATGGGGAGTTCGTTCCACGACGTGCCGCCGATAATGAACACCTTATCAAACGAATCGAGCTTCAAATCGGAAGTTGGCAGACTGCCGTAGTCGTAAATCTGGACGTTGTACTGCTTTTCCGGCTCGGTCAGGGCGGAGCAGATATCAATGCCGTTTATCGTGTAGATACCGTTCTGCTCGGTGCCGCCGTAATACTCGCTCATCATCTCGAGCTGCGGAAATCCGCGCTTGTTTGCGCAGACCACAAGGCTCTCTCCGTCACGGCTCTTGAAATACGCCGCAAGCCGCATTGCAAATGTAGTTGCGCCTATTCTGCCCTGCGCTCCCACAACAGCTATGCTAATGTTCAACTGGGAGTAGCGGGGCTTTCCTTTTTCCTTTTCAGCAATTCTGGCAGCTTCGCGGGCTTCTGCGAATGCGTCAAACGACTTGTCGAAGCGCCGCCATTTCTTCTGCGAAAGCCCCTCCGTAATGCACTCTTTCAGGTCCTGCGTCATCATGGAGATGTTGGTTTTCTCGTCAACATCGGGGTAATTCGCAACTATGTTCGTTATGCCGTTGTGCACCAGCTTGTCCAGGATTTCATCACCGGGATAGCAGTTGTCGGCGTAAATAATGATGTTCGCGTCGGATTTCTGATAGTATATCCCGGCGCAGAGGTTCACGAATTCATCGTCCTGTTCTTTGAATGCGGACAGGTCAAAGATGAAATGCGACTGATAAAGGTATGTCTTGAGGTCGCGTTTCAGAAATACTGCAAGCGACCAGTCCTCGCCTATCATCTCGCGGGGGACGGCGTTCAGCTCGGAGCATATTCTGCGGAGGATTCCGGCGTTTTCTTTTCTGGTTATGAGTAATGGGTTTATCATGGTGGGTATCCTTTCTGGTGGTTATTCGCTTTTCAGCGTGGGTTGCTTGACTTGGGTGGGGGCTTGTGATATAATGATCTCATCGACTTACCGGAATTTGTCGCAATAAAAACTAAAGGAGATTTCCTTAATGAAAGACGCACTAGGAAAGAATATGGATCATTATTAAAAAACTTGTGATTTCTCAAAAATACGTTAAATCACGGAGGTTATAACTATGAAATTAGATAAATACTGTGTCCTGCTTGTCATCGACATTCAGCAGGAGGACTTCATGGAAATGAACGAAAGCAACATGGATGACCCGAGGTGGAGCGTTATCCGCAATGGAAAGCGCGTACTGGACGTATTCCGTGCAAAGAAGCTTCCGGTCATTCAGATAAAGGAATGCCACCGTCCAGATATGGTGGATTTCGGTCGGGAACTGGACGGCTCCGAGGATATCCACTGCGTTGAAAATCGCCCGGAGAACGACTACGCCAAGCTGACCTATCCCATCGAGGGAGAATACCTTATCTCAAAGCGCCGTTACAGTGCATTCTTTGCAACAGACCTCGAGATACTGCTCAAAGGTCTGGGCGTTAATACGCTCTATATGATAGGCGGGTTAACAGATGTCTGCATTCACTACACAGCTGTTGACGCTCATCAGAACGACTATCATATCCATGTCGTAACTGACGCCGTGGCCGGCTCTTCAGAAGAAGCGCATGAGAGTGCGCTCCGTGCTATCCACTATCTGCAGAGAAACGCACTCGTTACAACAGCAGACGTAGAATCCGCCCTGAAAGACGAAACGTTGCCAGAGGACGAAACGTTCATGCGCGAGGCAATACGGCTTTCCGGACTCGCAGTGGAGCACGGCAACGAGCCGTTCGGCGCTGTTCTTGTGAAAGACGGAAAAATCGTGTTCAGCAATGAAAATCAGATTTATACAAAGCACGACCCCACATTCCACGGTGAAGCCGGGCTTATCCGGGAATTCTGTGCACAGACCGGCATTACCGACCTGCGCAAGTATACGCTTTATTCCAGCTGTGAGCCATGCTTCATGTGCAGCGGCGCAATGGTGTGGGTAAAGCTCGGACGGCTTGTGTACGGCGCAAGCAATATTGAACTGGAAGCTATTCTCGGTAACAAGGGCTGCAACTGTTCAAAGATGGTGTTCGACAACTCCTCGTGGCAGCCGCAGGTTACAGAAGGTGTTTTGCGTGAAGAGTGCCTTTTAATTCTGAAAGAGTATTTCGAAAAACACACGAAGGGCTAATATGTTCATATCGTGGAACGGTTCAACGAATTCCCGTTGATTCCTCACTCTCCAATCGCTCGAATTGTCCCAAACAACTCCTCGCTCATACCCGTGCGGAACCCCTTGAACCAAAGCCGCGGATTAGCCGCCACACCGATATCCTTTGCGCTTGGACCGCAGTAATAATGCGTACCCAGCGGCGGTTCGGGCTGAGAAACCTCCCCGGACATGAAATAGGTCTTAACGCCGACGTGCGGAACGCACGCGTCGCGGTTCAGCCTGTGCCGCCAGAGCCCGGAATCACACCGGTCGCTGTAATATCCGTCATGGGAGTACCCCACGATGATATCCCCGGAATCAAGCGAACTGCCGATATCAGCGTCCTCAAACTCCACCTCGCTGAGGCAGGTGAACTCCAGAAACAGCGTTATCATTCCGCTATTTGAAACGCCGTCAATGGACGGGAACGGAAATCCGTAGTCCGCTTCAAACTGGTCCGTGTCGATGATATATGCCAGCGTGACGGCGTTCCGGTTGAATACTTTGGAATTGGTGTCGTTTGCGATATCCTGCTCGTCCATATTCCAGACATCATACACATAGATATCCTGAATACAATCGCCGCAGTCCAGCAGATTTGCATGGACTGCGGTTTTCTCTTTAAGCGCCAACGTAATTCCTTTTTCGGGAACTCCCATGTCTTTTGAGCCGTAGGTGTACTGGTGAAGCTCCGAAACCTCTCCGCACTGCGAAAGGATTCCGTTGCTTCTGGGAGCAAGCTCGGAACTGCTCACGGGTAGGTCAAAGAAACCCTCAAAATACACGAACAGCGCCGCCTGCACCATTCCGTCAAGGGAAATCGTGCGTTCGTCCTGCGGGATTTCCGCTTCGTCAAGCGCCATTTCAATGGCAATCTGGGACTGCTCGACGTACTGTTTCAACTCCTTGTCAATTCCGAAAATGTCCTCCCAGATATCCGAACCCACCGTTTCCAGCGTAATTGACAGCTTGTCAGAGGTGCGCTCCGTGGAGATTTTCACAGCGCCGTCAATGCTCGCTCCCTCGATAATGGATTTGAGATTTGCCATGCGGAACAGATCCAGATTTACCGCGCCGCGCCCGTCAACCATACCCTGCCATGCGCCGTTTAGGTAGTCCTGCGCGTCCTCGGCGGTTTCGGGAATGCCGCTTACCGCCTGCTCAATCTGCAATTCAATATCCGGCGCCTGATTCTGCGTTACGGCGGTGAGATACTCCCGGCTCTGACGTATATTGTACATCGCAAGGAACTCCGGGAGATACACTTCACCGCCGCCAATGCAGGTGTATTCCACGGTCTGCGTGGAGCCGTCCGGAGAGGTTACGACCAGCATCTGGCGGTCGGTGGGTTTGCCGTCAACGGTTATCTCCTCGAAAGAGTAGCTGTACGCCGGCATTTGCTCCATTGCGCGGTTGTAAAGGAACAGCTTAACCGCGTCCGGATAAGCGGACATGCCGTCGATTCCGGCGTCGTCCGTGAAATTGATATTCCGGATATCCGAAAAGGAAAGCTCCGTTTCATAACCGGAAATGAAGCTGTCAAAGGCTTTTTCCGTGGTTATTGAACGGAGCTTTTCTGCGTAATTCTGCATTATTTCATGCGCCGGCCGGATTTCCTTTTCATCGTATAAAATGAGGGAGCTGTTGTCGAAATTGTTCGCGATTGTGGCTTTGGAAAGGTTCACCGAAAATTCCGGCATGAAGTCGTAAACCTCGCTTTTCACATCGGAATTTATCTCGCCCTCAATACCGCCGAAAACCTCGGAAATGCTTGTCCGGTAATAGTTCCAGTGGTTTCTTAGGTCGTTGTCCTGCGCAATGCTGAGAAGTCCGCTTATCAGCCCGATGAACACAACGAAAATCAGCATTATCAGTCCCAGCGAAAAGAACAGAACATACAGCAGAGTTTTGCGGACTTTCTCGTTTCCCGCCAGCTCTGAGGCTATTAAAATCAGTTTCGGATTTACTGCCATGTTTTCCTCCAATAAAAAACAGCCGGGAATAATCTCGGCTGCTGAATATGATATTGTTACAATCCGTATTTTGTGCGCCTGACCTCTGCTTCAAGGTATACCTGATTGTCGCTGCGGGCGGAAATAATGATAATTTTCATTACATTTCCGACTATTTCTACCTTGTAGACTACCCGTATTCCTATCTTTCTGAATTTGATTTTCATTAATCCGGAAAGGTTTGTTCCTCCGAGATTGCCAAGCGGCTTTCCATAACCACCCTGAAAGTCCGGCAGAGGATTCTGACTGACTTTTTGTATTCCCTTTAACACCTGCTTCTTTACGGAGCCGTCAAGGTCGTTCAGGTCTTTTTCAGCTTCTTTCAGGAATTCGATGTTCCATGTCATTCGATATCCGGCTCCTCTATGTCGTCAAGGTCAGCCTGAGTGATTCCGGCATTCTTCATCACTTCGTCAAACGATACGGTTTCAGAGGATTTCGCAAGACGATTCTGGGCTTCAAGCGCAAGATAATGATCCTCCGCCATTTCAGAGAGCCTGATATATTCCTCCGGGGAAAGAATTACCGCCGCCGGGACATTGTTTTTCAGAACAATGAGCTGTTTTTCATTCGTAAGTCTGTCAAATATTTTGGAAGCCTGACCCTTGTTGAACTGAGTTATCGGAACAAGGCTGTTCAAAGTGTTGTAAGCGATTGACATAATATCACCTCCGCACTTATATTATACTCATTTATCAACAAATTGTCAAGTGAATATATCGACAAATTCTGCTATCTTCCGCCGCCGCGCCCGAACATTTCAAGGCGCTCATCGCTCAGCACGAACCGCACTTTTGCCGCCTGCCTGCCGACTTTCATCAGCGCCATTCCGCGCTGTCCGGAGGAAATCAGCTCGGTCTGAGAATCGTTCAGGTCGAACAGCTCCGCGGCTTCTTTCAGCGACTGTCCATCCATTGAAAACAGCAGTTTGTAGGTCGGCAGGTCAAGCACCGACTGCCCGTAGAATTTGACTTCCGGGTCGAGAAAATCGTTGGTTGACTGCGTTCCTACGACTATGCTGCCCTCGTATTTACGGGCGCGCTTT
>CALBGD010000288.1 GCA_937893735.1 uncultured Clostridia bacterium
GCCGAGCGGAATTACGAACAGCAGGTCAAGCCCGACATTCAGAACCACTGAAACTCCGAGGAATATCAGCGGCACAGTGGAGTTTCCGAGGCTCCGCAGGAGATTCGAAACATAGTTGTACAGGAACGTTGCAAAGAACCCGATGAACACCCATGAAAGGTAAGTCCTCATATCCGGTACTATTTCCTCCGGCACGAGAAGCGCGGAGATTATCGGGTCAAGAAGCGCGTAGAAAAGCCCGGTCATCACCAGAGCGACCGCCCCGATGAGCACTGCGGACATGAATATCCCGCTGCGGATAACATCGTTCTGCTTCCGCCCGAAAGCCATTGAAACGAACGAGCCGGTGCCAAGCGACAGCCCGATTATCACGGACGTAAGGAACGTCAGCAGCGTGTATGAGGAGCCGACAGCCGCAAGCGCGCCGTCGCCTATGTTTTTTCCGACCACCCATGTGTCCGCGAGGTTGTAGAACTGCTGGAGCACATTCCCGAGCATAAGCGGAACGGCGAACGCCCAGAGTCCCCGGCTTATGCTCCCGGTGGTGAGGTCGCGGTTTTTTATATGCAATTCTGTGATTCCCTTTCAGCTTCTTTTTGTGATTCCCGCTGCTCGGCTTCCCGCTTTGAGAACACGCAGCCGCAGTAATTCTGACGGTACAGCCCATATTCCTTTGAAAGCTCTATCGAGCGCAGATAGCCGCCCTTTTTCTTGAAGTCCGAGGGGAGCAGCTTCACCGGGTAAATTTCGGATAATTCCGCGCCGATGGAATTCAGCTTCTCGGCGTTTTTCATCGGGCTTATCGACAGGGTGGAGCAGAAGTAGTCGAAGCCGTTCTCCGCCGCATACTGCGCGGATTTTTCCAGCCGCAGGCGGTAGCACACGAAGCAGCGCTCGCCGCCCTCCGGGATATCCTCCATACCCTTTACGGCGGAGTAGAATTCCTCCGGGTAGTATTCCGGCACCACGACCTGAGCGGGGTATTTCATCGGGAGTTCCAATACAAGCCTGCGAAGCTCGGCGGTGCGCTTGTCGAATTCCTCCTTCGGGGAGATGTTCGGATTGTAGTATAGCAGGGTGATGCGGAAATACTGTGCGAGGTATTCCAGACAGTAGCTGGAGCAGGGCGCGCAGCAGCTATGGAGCAGCAGAGTGGGAGCTTCTCCCTCCGGGATTGAGCTGATTATGCCCTCGAGCATTTTCTGGTAGTTCTTTTTTTGCATTACTGAGCCTTTCCGCCCGAAGCGGGCTTTTTCTCATAGGAACCTCTAAAAACCGATGTGAAAAGCGAAAATGGGCAGGGTGCGCCAAATTCTAGGAAAACCGACGCAGTAAGGCTGTATGCCTTACAAGGAGGTTTGACGACGAAGATGGTGCGCACCGCACATTTTCGCTCACATGAGGTTTTTAGAGGTGACCTCATAGTTTACGATGAATATTCCGAGGCTCACCAGCAGCAGCGCCGCCACCGCCTGCAAGCTGAAAGCCTGCCCCTGCTCGTCCAGAAGCAAAGCCGAGAGGAGCACTCCGCACACGGGATTCAGGAACCCGAAAACCGCCACGCGGCTGACCGGGTTGTGCTTCAGCAGGACCGCCCACAGGCTGTAAGCCGCCGCCGAAACGAAGCTGAGCCACAGCAGCGTGCCGATTCCGTCACCGGATATCTGCCACTGTTCGTTGGCACCGCCGATGGCAAGCCCCAGAGCCGCGAGCACTATTCCGCCGAAAACGAACTGATACGCCGACAGCATAACCGGGGAAGCTCCCTGAGCGGTGTATTTCTTGATGAAAATCGTGGAGCAGGCGTAGCTCAGCACGGTGAGGAAAATGAAGCCCTCGCCGTTCCACGCAAATCCGCTGAAGTCGCCGCCTAGGTTAATGACAAGGATACCCGCAAACCCCAGAATACAGCCGATGAGCTTCTTTGGCGTGAGCTTTTCCATGCGGAAAACCAGCGTTGTCAGGAGAATAACCACGAACGCTCCGGAGCCGTTGATTATTGAGGATTTCACGCCGGTGCAGTGGGAGAGCCCTATGTAGAAGAAAGCGTACTGCAAAATAGTCTGGAACAGGCTGAGCACGGCGATCCGCTTAAAATCTCCCTTTTCCGGCAGGAGCGGCTTGCGGGCTGAAAGGCTCCCGGCGCACCACGCGAGTATTCCGGCGATGAAGAACCGCACTCCCGCGAAAAGAAGCTTTGCGCCGGGACCGCTTTCAGTTATCCCGAACTGCTGATAGCCTATCTTTATCATCGGGAACGCGCTTCCCCACAGCGCACAGCAGAAAAAGGCGATGAGAAGCACCACCCAGAGTTTTGAAAGATGTTTAGTCATTTTTATGTCCTTCTTTTGTGTTTATACGACTATTATAGTACTATTCCG
>CALBGD010000289.1 GCA_937893735.1 uncultured Clostridia bacterium
GTTGCCCTGACGCTCTATACGCCT
Source organism: uncultured Clostridia bacterium (assembly GCA_937893735.1). Taxonomy (GTDB): domain Bacteria; phylum Bacillota; class Clostridia; order Oscillospirales; family Ruminococcaceae; genus CAG-115. The sequence goes on from CALBGD010000289.1 coordinate 25, forward strand.
ATCCTCATTGGTGACGCCATCGACCTTATCGTTGGCAGGGGCAACGTTGACTTCATTCAGATAGGCACTATTCTCCTAAAAACAGGAATTATCATTGGTATCACGGCATTGCTCCAGTGGCTGATGAACACCATAAACAACCGTATTACCTACCATGTTGTTCGCGATATCCGCAATGAGGCTTTCCGGAAGATAGAGATACTTCCGCTCAGCTACATTGACGCGAATCCCTACGGCGATATCGTTAACCGCGTTATTGCGGACGCAGACCAGTTTGCGGACGGTCTGCTGATGGGATTCACTCAGCTCTTTACCGGTATTGTGACGATACTTGGAACGCTGTTCTTCCTGTTTTCGATAAGCTGGCAGATAGCTGTCGTCGTTGTACTGGTAACTCCGCTGTCGCTGTTTATCGCAAGATTCATCGCGAACCGAACCTACCGTATGTTCAGGCTTCAGTCTGAGACCCGCGGCAAGCAGACTGCATTCATCGACGAGATGATAGGAAATCAGAAGGTAGTTCAGGCGTTCTCGCATGAGGACGAAGCGCTCCAGGAATTCGACAAGATAAACGACAGGCTGGCGGAATGCTCGCTTAAGGCTACGTTCTTCTCTTCCCTGACGAACCCCTGCACGCGATTCGTGAACAGCGTTGTTTACGCGGGAGTTGCGCTTTCCGGTGCGCTTATCTGCATTGCCACCGCAGGAGCCGTGAATCCATTTACAATAGGTCAGCTCTCCGCGTGCCTTTCCTATGCGAACCAGTACACCAAGCCGTTCAACGAAATTTCCGGCGTTGTAACGGAGCTTCAGAATGCGCTCGCCTGCGCTTCAAGGCTGTTTGAACTCATCGAGGAAGAGCCGCAGGTAAGCGAACCGGCTGACGCAGTTACGCTCACAGATGTTCAGGGCAGTGTGAAGCTCGAAAATGTGGAGTTCTCCTATGTGCCTGACAGAAAGCTCATAGAAGGTCTGAACCTTGCGGTCAAGCCCGGTGAGAGAGTAGCGATAGTCGGACCCACGGGCTGTGGAAAGACTACGATAATCAACCTGCTGATGAGATTCTATGATGTCAACAGCGGCTCCATCAGCGTTGAGGGAAACGATATCCGCAATGTGACCCGAAACAGCCTCCGCAGGAGCTACGGCATGGTGCTCCAGGAAACATGGCTCCGCTCCGGAACTATCCGTGACAACATAATCATGGGCAAGCCTGACGCCACCGAGGAAGAAATCATTGCCGCTGCAAAGGCTTCCCATGCGCACAGCTTCATAAAGAGGCTCCCGCAGGGGTATGACACCGTAATAAACGAGGACGGAGGAAGCCTTTCTCAGGGTCAGAAGCAGCTCCTGTGCATCACGCGGGTAATGCTCTGCCTGCCGCCTATGTTGATTCTGGAC
>CALBGD010000290.1 GCA_937893735.1 uncultured Clostridia bacterium
GGTCTCACCGGTGAAAACATTGAAGCTGCTGCCAAATTCGACAGACGCCTTTTCAATTACAGCCAGATTCTCAATAGAAAGCTCCCGTAACAAGCGACATTCTCCTTATCTCGTCATCATCTTCCTGAGCAGCTCCAGAAGCTGCACAGCATGGTTTTCCGTTCTGGTCAGGACAAAAATCGTATCGTCTCCGGCTATGGTGCCGACGACAAATCCGAAATCCTGCTCGTCAAGCACCACGCACGCCGCATTCGCAAGTCCGGAGCGGCATTTTATCACCACCGTGTTCATGGCATAATCCAGCGACAGCACAGCCTGCGCAAATACGCTGCTGTATTCCGGAGGATTCTCACAGTCCGGCGAATAATAGCAGTTAACGCCGTCCTCTGACAGACCCTTGCGTACTTTAAGCTCCCGCATATCCCGGGAAACCGTTGCCTGAGTAGTCTGGCAGCCGGCTTCTTCCAACAGCTCGCCGAGCTGCTCCTGCGTTTCGACCTCCTGGGAGGAGATTATCTTAAGTATCAGCCGCTGCCGCTGTTTCTTGTCCATGCCGCACCTCTCAACCGTAGATGAACTTCTTTATCTTCCGCTCCTGCGCTGCCGGATTAAGCTCCAGAACCCGCGCGCGTATCTTCTCAGCCGATTCGTCCGGCGGTATCTCCGGGAAACTGTCCGTGTGCCAGAATTCCTCCGGCGTGCAGAACACCGTGCTGCTCCAGCCGTAAAGCTCCCCGAAAGCGTTTCGCTTCTGCTGTCTGCCGCAAATCGTCAGGAACATTTCCATCTGGAGGTCTGTCATCGCCTTTTCAATATGCGCTGAGGTCTCCCCGGAAAGCCCCGCGATCCGCTTTATATCGTGCATCGGGACTCTTCCGTTTTCGCTGACCGCGTTATAAATCCTGCGGGAAAGCTCGGAGATCCTGCCGGCCTCCCATGCCTCCTCAAAGGACATTCCCTGACGGCGCACCGAAAGGAAATACGGATACCACTCCTGCGTGATATAGCCGCTCCCGCGGAAGAACAGCTTCGCGTAGGCAATGTCGCCGCGCTCCTCTAAAACGCGCATACGCCACTCCCATGGGTCGGTATCCGGCTCGCCTGTATGCCAGCGTACTGCGGTTCCGGCGGGCTGCTCCGTCCAGTCGAACGGGACTATCGCGTATATTCCCTTGTCACTGCCGCCGCCGAGAGAAAATCCCGCCCGGAGCAGTTCTTCGCAGAAATCGTTGTAATTCTGTACCATAATACACCTCAGCGCAGCGGCTTCATGAGCTTTCGGTTGACTGAACCGAAGAAGCCCTCGCCTATCTCAATAAGCTGTAAATCAGGTCCGCCCATGCGGAGCGTCAGCACATCGCCCTCGTCAAAGGGATATCCGCTGTCGCCGTCAAAGCTGACGGAAACGCGGCTGTTCTGGTAGGACTTTACCCGCAGAGTGACCTCCTTTTCCGCCGAAAAAATCATCGGGCGTGAAAACAGGGAATGCGGGCAGAGCGCGGTGTATTCAATGCAGTGGAGCGCCGGGTCGATTATAGGCCCTCCGGCTGAGAGCGAATACGCCGTGGAGCCGGTCGGTGTGCTGAAAATCGCGCCGTCCGCCCGGAGCCTTGACACCTCGATATCTCCGCAGTAAACGCAAAATTCCGGTAACTTTGACTTGCTGTCGCGGGAGACCACCACGTCATTCAGCGTGTTCTGCTTCATTGAATCGCCGTTTGCGTAGGTTATGGAAGCCTCCATTATCATACGGCGGCTGATCCTGAATTCGCTGCGCAGGATATCCGGGATACGCTTTATTTCGGATATCC
>CALBGD010000291.1 GCA_937893735.1 uncultured Clostridia bacterium
TACGCTTTTAACTTTGACGCGGTTGTTACGCGGAATAATCAACGCGAAAGCGCCCTTGTTTTCTTGCCGTCAGTTCGAACCTGCGGCTGGTGTGACTGCTCTGTTTACCTGCTTCACAGCGGGGTACTCGCTCGGATCGTGCTTCGTGAATGGAAACGGTGTCGATCTTCGTGGCGTAAGTCCTAACAGCAGAAAAGTTGTTCTCGCACGGAGGGATTCAGTTGTACGAAGCGAGGTAACTCGCTTCCGCAATAAACCCTACTCAATCTGATGAGAAAGAGCCGCCCAGACCTTTGCACTTTCTGAACAGCTCTTGACAAAATGTATCTCAATATGCTACAATAAAAACGTCCAATTAAAAAAGGGCGCAGAATTTAGCATATAGAAGGCACTCGTAAAAGTCGTTCAGATACTCGCAATATCTGTTCGATAGCTTGTGTGTGTGTGTGTACACGCACACACAAGTCGGGTGTTTTTTATTGCACTAATATTATACACCATGCGTTTCAAAATGTCAATACCGCTTAACGACCCGAATGGCGTTATTTGGTATGTGATATTTCACGAAATTTACGCATGGTTTTTGTCGTTTGTGACAACAATTTTGCTGCTGAAACGTTTATGCCCGGCTTGTAACTATGTATCCATGCTCTGGAATGTACGTCACGGATCCGTCCTGTTCCAGCAGCTCATACGCCTTTACAGTCGTGATTATGCTGATTTTGAGGTCTTTTGCAAGACTGCGTACGGAGGGGAGCTGCTGTCCGGCGCCGATTTTTCCGCTTGATATTTCGCTGCGGAGCTGTTCGGCTATCTGGTTCTTCAGGGGAGTTCCCGAATTAAGTAGTATTTTCATCTTTCATCTTCCTTTCTGTTTATAGATGATATATACAGTATAATTAGAAACAGAGTTTTTGTCAAGTCTGAAAAAGAAAAATTCCCCTCTCGATATCGGGAGGGGTAATATATATTTCAAAATATTAATTTGGCTTAAGTATTCCCTTTGCTATTGCTTCTCGATCAATTTCATTGACTAAACGGGTAATTGCTTCTTTAGCTTCAGTAACTACTGTATAATTTAAAATTATACGATCCTTTTCATTTACTTTTATGCTAGGAAAGTCGCGTTTAAAACAATAATCTGCTTTTCCATCTGCATGAACAAGCTTATGTCTTAGTTCTAGATAAGGCAAAGCTTCATCAATATAGTGTTTTTCAACTTTAAGGTCCAATTTATTACATATTTTTTTAATTAATTCTTTGGTGCTTCGCTCATTTTCAAGGCTTTGAACAATATTGTTGGCTATATTTTGTATTAGCTCATTTAAATTTTTGTATTGAAGAATTTCTTTAACATTATAAGATGGAATAGAACTATCTCCAATGAGTCTGTTTGCCTTTTTTTCATCCTTGGCTATTATCGCAGCTTCATAAACCAGCTCCTTCAAATATAAAGTTAATTCTTCATATAAATCTTTTATAAAGGATCCATACATTGTATGAATAAAATGACGTATCACAATTCGTCTAGTCTGGGGGTTATTTTTGCGATGGGAAAGTCTACTGTGTTTTTCGGGATTTACTTTATTGAAAATAACAAATGACTTATAACTAACATTTGATAAAACATCTAGTAATTCAATATCTTCCTCAAGAGAATAAGTTTTATTTTTAAATTTTAAAGCAGCTCGAGATAATAAGGCGGGCATAACAATTCTTCCTTTCTTTATATAGGACAAATTATTAGAGAATGAAAAAATAAACTGGTTATTTTCCCTTTTGTTTACATTATACTTTATTTGATGGAACTTGTCAAGTCAAAAAAACACTCGATATATTGGGAGGGGTTGTGCTATATGTAGCACAATTATCTTTTATGCTTGGTTTTGGGTTTGGGTTCAGTTTGTTTTTGAGCGTGATTTTTTACTGCCTTTTTGTACTCAGACATGAGTTCAGGATTTGCCTTTAAGACATTTATACGTCTTTCGTGCCGTTCGCTTGCTGTAGATGAACTGTCGAATGGTGTAAGGTTATGGTTCTTTTCATATTTCTTTGCGGCTGCGTTAAGTTTTGCTTTTAGGTCTGGATTTTCTTTAAGGACATCATTGCATTTCTGTATTTCCTTATCAATCCATTTATCAAGGACTTCCTCTAGTTTTTTGAAATTGCATGAACGCTTAATAAGATTGCTGTTCCTTGTATTTCCGGAAGTAACCGCATTATATGTCTTTTGAGCATTTTTCTTTATAGTGTCCGAATTCTTCTGACACCAATCAAGTTCTTTGGCTAATAATGCCTTATTGTTCCTTACTTGTGGAGTATCATTATTATGTACAGTAATGTCTATTTTTTGGATTACAGATTGACAAACAGGTATCATATTATTAAAGTTTATGACTGATAAAAGCTTTTGGTTGTCATAAATTTTAAGATAATCGAAGTTTTTAGGCATTGTGTTATGCTTTGGCTTGGCGCTTGTTATAGGAGCACAATACTGCTTGTCATTTATCATCACAAGAATTCCGATGTATGGTCGATGTTCTTTTCCGATTTGAGGGGAAATAGAGATAACATTATCATCATGATTTGCTAACTCGCGATTGTACTTCATATCAACGTTATATAAAGAAAATTTATCCTCTGACATTTAATTTCCTTTCATAAAAAGAAAAGGCTGAAAAATCAGCCTTTTCTGTTCCTTTTCTCGGTAGGGTTCACGCGCTTTTAAAACTCCCACTTAACGGTAGGGTTCACACGCTTTTAAAGTTCCCACTTAACGGTAGGGTTCACACGCTTTTAAAGTTCCCACTTTAAACGAAAGGAACATCGCCGTAAGGATATAACATACCTTACACTTATATTATACACAATACTTAGCGAATTGTCAACCCATTCGCGCTAGAAATTATTACAAAGTCTGAAAGGGAAACGTGTTTTATACATAACAAAATGCCGAGTTACCCCGGCATTTTCCGATGATTGCTTTTTCGCATTTCCCGTTGTGGATAAGCGGACGGTAGCGAATCACCATAACAACAGTTCGCCTTTTTCTCATGAAACGAACGGCAGCGAAACACCGTTCAGAGGAGATGTGCAATCATCCATCTCAGACAGTATATCTGTCTGTATTCATTATACCCGATGTCGGAATTATTGTCAAGCCTGAAAAAGAAAATGTGCTATATGTAGCACAAAAAGCCGAGTTTCCCCGGCATTCTGCTGATTACTTTTACACCCGCTCTTTAGTCCAGGTGGCGGAATACCCAACGATGAGATGAGTAATCAAACATCTTGGACAGCTTTCCTGTCCAATTCAATTATACCCGAATAGTGCAATAATGTCAAGCAGCCATAGATTATTTACTTGCTGCATACTCTTTCAGCAATTTCTCAATCTGTGGGTTATCTCCTTTTACGCAGATAACCGGCTCATCGTCATGTATGGTGATTTCAAGCCCGGCTTTCTCCAGCTCGTCAAACAGCTCAGGCAGCACAAGTTCGGCGGCAGTCACAGCCAGGGCAGCCGCGATTTTATCGAGTATCTGCGCTGACGGTTTTCTGTTGCCTAGTTCGTAGTTGCGTATGGCGGGTTCACTCAATCCGCACATCTCGCTTAACTGTTTCTGGGTAAATCCTCGCTCATTTCGAATGTGCCTTATTCTTTCACCTGTTGTCATGTTTTCACTCCGTTCATAAATCAGTTTCCAGACTGAAAAAGAAAAATTAGTCCTTATCGTCCTCTGGAACGTAACTGTATCGCCAATCGTCATATTCCTCTCTGGTAATAGCTCCGCTGTTAAGCATTTGTTTCTTCGTCAGCCAATCAAGGAGCATACGGTGTAGCTGCGGGTATTTGTCGCAGTTCGGATTGAGCTTGATAACCGGCTGCCCGTCATGCCTGCTGATGACAAAGCCGTACAGATCCTCAAGTGTAAACAGCGTATGCATTACCCCGGTGCAGCTATCAATATCCGGGACGTTCAGCGCGTTCGGGGATATTCCCAGCACGTCAGCTATCTGTGATGTGAGTTCCTGTTTCGGGACGCGCACGCCGCTTTCATATTGCGCTATGCGGATATCTGCGGTCCTTTCAGGCAGTCCTGCTGCTTTTCCGAGCGCTTTTTGCGTAATGCCGCGCAGATTTCGGATAAACCGTATTCTTTCGCCTATTGCCATGTTTTCACCCTTTCAGTCAAAGTAAAAGACGTCCTCAAACCTTACGTTCAGCGCCTTGCATATGAGCAGCGCCAGTTTTGCGGTAGGGCAGAACCTCCCGGTTTCAATCGAGCTTATCGAGTTTTGGGATACGCCGACCATTCTTCCGAAAGCAGTCTGCGATAAGTTCATTTCGGCGCGTAGTTCTTTCAGACGGTTTTTCAGTATATACTGCCCGTTATAATTTTGCTTGTTATTACTCATACTTTGCCCCTTTCAAAAGCTATTTCAGGACTGAAAAAGAAAAATCAGCGTTTCCCGAACATATCGTGATTGACTTCAGCTCTGTAAAAGCTGGACATAGTGACCGGAGCGTTGTACAACGCGGTTATCATGTAGCTGCGGATATTACGCACGTCGCTGGTATTCTTTTTCAGCGCTGCAAGAACGTATTCGATATGGCTACCGTTGAGCTTAAGGAGCCGGCTTTTCACTACATCGCGCGGCGTTTCCTCGCCGTTCACCCTGATAGTCTTTTTCTGCGAACATATCACATCGACCATTACAGACATCAGTTCGTTGATTTCGTCCGCCTGTTCCGGGGACTGCTCGACCAGGATATCATAGTCAGTATTATCCCTGACAATCTGGGTATA
>CALBGD010000292.1 GCA_937893735.1 uncultured Clostridia bacterium
ATTGCATTTGTCAACCCTTTGTGATAGAATACCATCAACCGAAGTAATCTCGGAATAACATTGCACAAGGAGGTAACTTTTATGACCAACGAAAAGAAAGAAGAAATTATCGCAGCAATGACAGGCTTACTTGAACAGCTGTCCAACAGCGAACCGCCGAAAATCGGACCCTCCCATGCTCCCGAACCAGTGGTCGAAATGCTCACCATCAAGGAATGCACTGACGTTATCAAGGGTCTGAACGAATACACCGTAAGGCAGCTTGTTCTGCGCAAAGAACTACCCTCCATCAGAACGGGTCAGGGAAAGCGCGGGAAAATGCTTGTCCCGAAAGCAGCGCTGATGGCGTATTTTACCGGAGGTAAGCTATGATAGAACAGATAATCAAGCTACTTAATTCAAATAACACAGTATCTGCAAACCGACTGCTCGCTCATGCTCTGGGGATAAAAGCGGCTCTGCTCTTTAATTCCCTTGTCGGAAAGCAGGCATACTATGAGAAACATTCCATGCTTGACAGCGAAGGCTGGTTCTATTCGACAATCGAGGATATGCAGGAAAGCACAGCGCTGTCCCGCTGTCAGCAGCACAAAGCTATCGGCGTTCTTGTCAAGGCAGGACTTATTGATTACCGCACAGGAGGTGTGCACTGCCGCCGTCATTTTCGTGTTTGTGATGATACGGCGCAGCTCAAAAAGCACCTCATAAAAGGTGCAGAAAAGTTGAATAGTACCATGTCGAAAATTGACGATGCACCTCGCGAAAATACAGCATACTGCCCTGTCGAAAAAGCTCAAAGCACATTGCAGGAAATCGACAATACCTTTATATATAATCTTAATAATCAAACAAAAGACAATAATCCTTATCCATCAATCATATCCGACGGGACGGATATGGCGGGAAATTCGCAAATCCTTTTTTCTTCCGAAGAACGCAGCGATTACCGTGACATTATCCGTGAAAATATCGAGTACGACTGCTTTGCCAAGGATAAAGCTCGAGTGGACGAGCTGGTTGAGATAATGCTAGATGTGGTGTGTTCGGCAAAAAGCACTACCCGCGTGAACAGCGAGGAAATTCCAACTAGTACGGTTAAAAGCCGTTTTCTAAAACTCACTCATGAGCATATCGAATATGTGCTGACTGCACTCGGGAATAATACCTCCGATGTTCGGAACATTCGCGCATATCTTATAACGGCGCTGTATAATGCTCTCATTACGATGGACAACTATTACACGGCTCTGGTTAATCACGATATGTACGGAAAGCCCGACCGCTCAGAATGAGAAATCCGAAAAGAAAAATAATGCAGGATTTTGAGATTTTCTCAATTCTCCGGGCAGTTCATTCTGAACGGTTTTATAATTTTCCTCGTTTCACTGACAAAGTGTCCGAGAGGGGGTTGGGGGATTTTCCCCAACTCAATGTGATAATGACGGGCGCAGCTTGTCACTATCACTATTGAGTTTAGCAACAACGACAACAGCCGTCAGTTTTTCTTGAAAATCCGAAACATTATCGGCGAGCGATTTGAAGAAAAATGAAAAATCAACAGAAAGGAGATGAAGCGTATGAGCGAGAAAAATCCAAAAGGGCTGTCTGTTTCATTTCGTGTGGATAGTGGTTTTCTTGACCACAACAACCGAGTTATCACCGCTCATAATGTAGATATCTCACGAACAGCCGACAACGTTACCTACGCGAAAATCGACCTGCACGATTTTTATGAACAGATTTTCGGCAAGGCTCTTGCGGAATACAACGCAAAGCAGAAACGCGCTGACCGCCAAATCCCCAACTACTACGAACACGTCAAGAAATCTGGCAAGGGCAAATTGTTTTACGAGGTAGTTGTTCAGTTCGGTGATTTACTCGACTGCGGAGTTGGCTCGGAAAATTGGAATACGGCGAAATCCATGCTGGACGATTATATGCGCGAATTTGAGCAGCGCAATCCTAACCTCAAAGTGTTCAATGCCGTAATGCACCTTGACGAAAGTACGCCGCACCTGCATATTGACTTCGTTCCCGTGGCTCACAAGGGACAGCGTGGTATGCCGCTGAAAAATTCTATGAGCGGTGCTTTGCGTGAGCAAGGCTTTTCCTCTGCGAACCGAATGGAGAACGAGTGGACTGCCTGGTCGGAAAGCGAGCGCTCGTTTATGGAGCAGATTTTGCTGAAGCACGGTTTGTAGCGAGAGGATAAGAATGTTCGCCGTCCGCATTTGTCGGTTGAGGACTACAAGAAGGCTGCGCTTGAAGCAAGGAATATCAGCGAAATAAACGCACATATCACCGCACTGAAAAAGAAACCCGAAAAGGAGTTTACCTTCAAGGACGCTGCTCTGCTGAACAATCAGAACGACTTCCTGCGTGCAGAAATCATGAAGCGCAACGAAACTATTTCCGATTTAAGCAAGCGTGCAAACGCCGCCTTTGTCCCAGTGATTGTTTATAACCCCGACAAGATGCAATACATATCGGACGGGCTGGCTCGGGCAAAAATACCGTTTGTTGCAGAGAGCAACACGCTCTACATTCCTGATTACGCACTGGAAACGGCAAGGGCAATTTCACGGCACTACAAGCCGAGCGAGAATGCGACTTCGATTTGTGAACAGATAAAGCTGGATATTGACAGATTGGTGTATTCCTCGGATAGCTTTGGGGACTTGCTTGCAAGGCTGAAAGAGCGTGGTTACGAAATCAAGCGGGGCAAATATATTTCCGTCAAAGCGCCGTCTGCGGAACGCTTTGTACGGCTGAAAACTCTCGGCGAGGAATATCTACCTAAAAACCTTGAACGGCGCATAGCTGAAAGCGGGCGGTTCGTTGACTGCGTTCGGGACAAGGCGCAAACTGCAAATCCTGTTGAAAAGCGATTTCACGTTACCATTCTTAGCGTCACAACAGCTGTTACGCAATTCCGACTTGAACCGAAGAAAAGCAATGCACACAGGCACTACTGCTTTCAGAATGACGCTCAGATAAACTATCTGTCGCAGCAGCTTCTGACTATCGGGGAGTTCAGAATTACCTCCCGCGACGACATCTACGCAAAGGCGCAGAATTTGCAGAGGACTATACACAAAATGCGTTCCAATGGTGAAAATTCCGAGCCGGAAGAAACGAATTTGAAGCGCATTAATGAACTTATCAAGTCTTACGAGGAGATAGTCGAGGGCAATTACATAGATAATCTTATAAAAGCGCAGAAGTCACGGGAAGCTGCAGCACAAAGGACGGAGAAATCTCCAAAGCACAAAAGATGACGATATGCCTCTTGACAAATCACACTTTAAAGCGTAAAATAGAATTGCAGAGGGTATGTCATAAATCTACGATATTTAAGGAGAGTATCATATGGCTACCATTACAAAACGAGGGGAAACCTTCAGAATTAAGGTGTCATTAGGCTATGACGCCAATGGAAAACAAATCGTCAAATCAACTACATTTGCGCCTCCGATAGGAGCAACGCCACGGAAAGCTGAAAAACTTGCACAGGAATACGCTCTTGATTTCGAGCGCCACTGCAAGGGCTATGCACAGCTCAACGAGAATATGCGATTTTCGGAACTTGCGGACTGGTACTTTGAAAACTACGCCCCAGTGGAGCTGAAAGAGGGAACGCTCTACAACTACAAAAGTGCCTACAAGAACCACATTGAACCTGTTCTGGGAAATCTGCGGGTCAAGGACATCAATACGCCAAGGCTCACAACATTTGTTCAGTCCCTCAAAGTCAAGCCCGAAACTGTGCGGAAGATTTATGTTGTTGTGCAGAGCATATTTCACCGTGGTGTTGAGCAGGGATTTATTCGTGATACTCCGTGCAGAAATGTCATTCTTCCGAAAAACAAGGGCAAAAAGAAAAAGCCCGTCCTTGACGAAGAACAGACCAAGCGGTTTATGGAGCTTCTTGAAACAAAGCCCTGCGACCTTGATGTTAAGCGAATGATTAAGGTGCTGCTGTACACGGGGCTGCGAAGCGGAGAAATGCTTGCACTTTCATGGCAGGACATCAATTTTGATGAAATGACTATCTCGGTCAATCACAACCTTGCCGATGTAGGTGGAAAACACTGGCTCGCCAGCCCGAAAACGGAAAGCAGTATCCGAACAATCGGAATGAGCGCGGCTCTTGCGAAGATTTTCAGAGAGCAGAAATCCTATCAGGAACAGCTTATCAGCGCTCTCGGCGGGAAATTCGCTCACTCGGAAATTGTGTTCACTTCCGCAAACGGGAATTTTCGCGACAGGTCGGCGCTCCGAACGTCATTCAAACGTTTCCTCAAAGGCACGGAGTTTGAGTTCCTTACCCTGCATCAGTTACGGCACTGCAATGCAACGTTACTGCTGAACAGCGGAGTAGACCTAAAGGTAGTATCGGAACACCTCGGTCACTGCAACATAGGAGTTACAGCAAACATCTACGCAGATGTCCTCAAAAGCACCAAAGCGAAAGTTGCGGATCTGATTTCTTTAAAGCTGGCATAACAAAAATCCTCCCCGAAAGTCGGAGAGGATTTAAAAAGTTCTCTGATAAAGACCAGATAAAGACCAATTTGATAACTTGATTACCACAAACCGCTTGGTAAAGCCGTTTGTAAGGGCTTTGATTATCTCTTGGAGAACTGAGGAGCGCGACGTGCAGCCTTGAGACCGTACTTCTTTCTTTCCTTCATTCTCGGATCACGAGTGAGGAAGCCAGCCTTCTTGAGGACGGGGCGCAGCTCGTCGGAATACTGGAGGAGGGCTCTGGAAAGGCCGTGACGGATAGCGCCTGCCTGACCGGTAACACCGCCGCCTGCAACAGTAGCAACGATATCGAACTTTTCAATGGTATCTGTGAGGGTCAGGGGCTGACGAACGATCAGCTTGAGGGTCTCCAGACCGAAATAGTCATCGATGGAACGGCCATTTACAGTGATGGTGCCGCTTCCGGGGTAAACTCTGACTCTGGCAACAGAGTGCTTTCTTCTGCCGGTGCCATAGTAATAAGGCTTAGAATCGTACATTGTTCAGGCCCTCCTTATATCTTGTATTCAACGGGCTTCTGAGCCGCATTGTTGTGCTCTGCACCTGCGTAGCAGCGCAGTCTTGTGAGAGCCTTTCTGCCGAGTGTGGTGTTGGGCAGCATACCATTTACAGCGATGGTCATTGCCTTCTCGGGATTCTCCTTCATCAGCTTGTCATAGCCGACTTCCTTGAGGTGGCCGATCCAGCCGGTGTGCCATCTGTAAACCTTCTTCTCCAGCTTCTTGCCGGTGAGGACTGCCTTTGCGCAGTTGATGATGATAACATGATCGCCGCAGTCGCAGTGGGGAGCGAATGTCGGCTTGTGCTTGCCTCTCAGGATATGAGCGGCTGTTGCAGCTACACGGCCGAGGGGCTTGTCAGCTGCGTCGAGAATATACCAGCTGCGCTCAACTTCGGCAGCCTTGGGCATATATGTTGACATATTTGTTTCCTCCTTATTTCAAGTTTACGGCATTTATCGCGTAAATGCCTCTATGCAACGTTAATATTATACTCGTTTCCTCCGGCTTTGTCAAGGGTTTTACGGCGTATATTTCAAATATATCCTAAATTCTCTTGTTTTCTTTGCGATTCTCTCAGTTTTTCTCGCTTTCTCTGGGTTCATTTCATTTTGTGCGAAGATTTTAAATATGTTAGAATTTGCGCGATTATGGGAGAAAACGCGAGAATACGCACATTATTTTAAAATCATGGGATTATCGGTTCTGCCGAGCAGGTAATCCAGGGAAACATCGAAATAATCCGCAATAGCAATAAGCGTCCGGTAGTCTGCTTCCCGGGCGCCGCTTTCGTATCGGCTGATGGTGTTCTGATTGAGGTCGAGCTCTATCGCAAGGCGCACCTGCGACATTCCGCGCTTTTCGCGCAGCTCTTTCAGTCTGAACATTCTCATCACCTCTTGACAAAAGTATACCATAGTGGTATAATATAAATATCCCGTTTTGGTATATTCCATACAGAGCGGAGATAAATTTTATAAGGAAGGTAACAAGGTATGAAAATTTTCAGAAAAATTGCGGCGGTTCTTACAGCGGCGGTGATGGCTGTATCGACATTTGCGGCTGTTTCGGTGACAGCCAGTGCGGACAGTATATTTGATACCGCAAAGGATATCAGGAGCGGAAGTACTGTTATTTCTTCTGTTATAACCGGGGGAAAATGTGCAGATTACAAGGTTAATGTTTCAAAAAAAGGGTCATTATCTATTGAATTAAGTGCTGGGTGGTATTGGACTGAACTAAACGTATTTGATTCAGATGGTAACGTTGTCGGGTATAATGATTATCAAGTTAAGTCAGGAGAGTTTAAGCATTATGATGGCGATGGATTAAACTTTTATTGGAATGCTACCACTGAAACTGTTAAAATAAAGGCTTTCTTTCCTGTTGAAAAGGGAATATATTATATTAGGGCTAAGCGTGATTCGTGGGGCGGTAACGATGGCAATGGCAAACTGATCTTCACTGCCACCTACCCCAGCACTTCCAGCACAGCGAAAATCAACTACATCACCATAAACATGGAGCGCGGCGACACTCTCTCCCTCGGCGCAGACATGACCGGCACCGGCGAAGTTACCTGGAAAAGCTCCAAGCCAAAGGTTGCGGTAGTCAGCTCCACCGGAAAGATAACCGCGAAATCCAAGGGAACAACGGTGATCTCCGCGAAGTGCGGCAAGACCACCAAGAAAATCAAAATCAAGGTTTCCTGACGGAAACGGCATAAAAAACCGGGACTTCGACAGCCCCGGTTTTTTTATATCTTCACAAATTCCGGCTTACGCTTCCGGAAAACCGTATAATGCGTGAATCCCGCCGCCCTGAGTATATCCTCCGCCGAGTCGAATTCCCACGCGTAGTGCTCCGCCTTATGCCCGTCCGAACCGACCGTGATAATCTCGCCTCCGAGCTCCCGATAGCGCCGGAGCACCTCCGGGTGCGGGTGAGCCCACCCCAGACCGTATTTCAATCCGGCTGTGTTCAGCTCTATCCCCTTGCCCATGGAGACCAGCTTCTTCAGTATCTCGTCCAGTATATCCGCGTAGTCCGCGGGACGGTAGCTCTTCGCGCCGCTGTACCGCACGACGTAATCCAGATGCCCGTACACGTCGAAATCATCAAACGCCGCGATGTTCGCAAGAATACTCTCAAAATAGCGCAGAATTCCGTTATAGTCCCCATACTGCGCGAAATATTCCGGGTAGTAGGGATCAACTCCGTCCACAAGGTGGGAGGAGCCGATAACGAAATCGAAATCCCACTGGCGGACGTACTCCCGCAGGCGGGGCGCGAGGTAGTCCATCAGCCCGAGCTCCACGCCGAAAAGCAGCTCCATGTCCGGGAACTGCGGCCGCAGCTCGTTCAGCCGCCGGAGGTAATCCGCAGTGTCGAGGATAAATTCGCCGTCCGGGTAGTCCATGTCCATATGCTCGGTGAAGCACACCGTCCGGAGCCCCTTAGCTTTCATCGCCTTTATGGCGCCCTCCATCGGCTGGTCGCTGTCGGTGGAAACGAATGTGTGCGTGTGATGATCAGCCGTTATCATCTTTGTGCTCCTCCGCAGAGGAGTTATTCTGCTCCTCCACATACTTCTCACGCATAGCGCGGACGCTCTCGAGCAGGTTGCTGATATCCTCCTTGGTGGGCTGTCTGCGCTCCTCATGCTGCGTCCTGGGCTTCTGCTGGTCTGCGCGGATTATTGCCGCAAGTGCCTTTGCAGCGTCTGCCGTTTCGCGGTCCTTTTCCTGCTCTGTTGGAGTAGGAGCGGGCTCCGGCTGAACCGGAACATAATCCTCGTCAACCGCAATATTTCTGTCCGCGCGGCGGTTGATGGTGTTGAGAGCCGCGCCCACGCCGAGGAGTATCCAGAACATCGGCGCAACGTGAACCACGGAATCATTGAACATTCCCGCCGCGAGATAGCCGACAACGCCAAGCATTACGGCGGCGCCCATTATCTGCTCAGGGCGGTATTCCCGGCGAAGCGCATACAGCCGGAAGCAGTCCACAAGGTAGAACACGCATATCACAAGGAACGCGATGAGCGCGATAAGCCCGTTTGAATAGAATATCTGGAGATACATATTATGCGGCTTATCGACCGTCACATAGAAGCCCTCGCCGAAGTCCTCATAGGAATAGTACTTTGCAAGAACGTCGTTCTGCGGGAACACATATGTGAACGTATCCGCGCCGTAGCCTGTCAGCAGGCAGTTCTTCAGCAGCGGGAGCGTTCTCGACCAGATGTAGCCTCTTGAGGAACCGAGCTTCTCCTTGCCCTCAAAGCCGATGTGGTCTGCATTTACCGGGTCGAATCTTTCAGCGCCGCGGTAGTGTATCATGATAATACGCTTCTCGTTCTCCAGCATGAAGAACAGGGAGTTCTGGCTGTCATCGTTGAAGGTCAGCGCGATGACATCTCTTGCATACGAGGTCTCCTCGGAATTCATAAGCATCAGATGAACGCCGTCAAAGCTTCCGGGGAATGAAATGTGCTCGTTATACTGGAGCTCCTCATCAGTGCCAGTCATGAAGAACAGCCGCTGATAATCCGTGTCGTACTCCATGTACAGGCTTGCCAGACCGTCAGAGATCTCAGCTATCCCGGGATCTTCTATCCTGATATAGGTTCCGTCCTCGGCGTCAGTCACGGAGTCGGCGGATTCATTCAGGGAGAGCCCGCCGTCCTCGCCGATAAGAAGCGTCGCATGGGACTGCCCTATCGAAACGTCAACATAGCCCTCGGTGTAGTGCGCGGTGACGTTCAGGGAATCAAAGCCGCTGACGCCGATGGTGAACGTGGATTCATACGCAGCGGGCTCGCCAGCGCTGTTGGTAAAGAGGTAGTTTCTGATATCCTTGTCATATGCAACGGTAAGGGTATCCTGCTGACCAGTCAGCAGGAGTGTGTTGTCGCCGGGAGTTCGTATCTCCCTCAGCGGGAGCTTTGAATAAAGATCCTTGTCAGCTTCGTCAGCCGGCAGGAACAATCCGACTGCGTCCTGCACCAGCGACGGGATACGCACGAAAAGCTTGTTTCCGAGGGCGAAGTTTGCTCCCACAACTATAACAGCCGCAGCAGCAACGATGGCTGTGCAGCGCTTCCAGTGCTTTCCTATCTGGCGTGCAAACACGATAATGCCGATGACAAGCGCCGCCGCCAGCGCAACAACGCCGCTTCGCGCGGTGCTTCCCACCAGAAGCAGAACGGTCATCACATCGAATACGATATAAAGAATACGCCAGAGCAGCTTCTCGGAATATATCGCCATAACGGTGAACAGCGGCACGAGAAGTCCTGCAAAGCTGCCGACATAGTTACCGTTGTACAGTGCGCCGAACGTAAGGTTTGAGGATATCCCGACAGTGAGATTTTCTACATCTATCCCCCTGTCAGCAATAAGGGAGAGGAACCACTTCTGGTTAAGCAGGTCGTTTCCTGTGAACTGGAATATGGCAATAAACGCGTTCACGCCGACTGCAACGAACATCGCAATGGAAAGGTACCTGAAATTTCCGGAGGTGCGGAAAGCATACATCGAAAACAGGAACATCACAAAATAGCACGCGATCACCCAGAAGCCCTCCGCGCGGTCGTACTCACCGCTGAATGCGATGCTCTGGAACTCAGAACCCGCCGCTGAGGCAAGCGCCATAGCCACGAAAACCACCGAGCAGCCCACATATAACAGCGAGCGCTTCTCTATCCTGCGGAAAAGGGACAGGCAGCACACCAAAGCAACGCCTATCATTATAAGCGACAATACGATGATAGCGAGCGCCTTTCCGTTGGAGTACAGGTCGTACAGCTCATAATAGGTGCCGCTGTCGCCGGTGATCTCATTGCCGCCGTTGTACATATAGGTCTGTGCAAAGGTGGTGGTGACCTTGTTGATGTGCATTATCACGGGCACCAGCGCCATCATTATGACTGAAGGCAGGAACATTGCCAGCGCCATCAGGTCGGTTTTTGCTTTGTTATTGTTCATGTTGTATTTCTCCGGTCTGTATTTTTTCTTTCTGCCGCCCGTATCAGACTTTCCGGACAGCTTTTCGGAATTCATGAATCCGCTCAGCGCGGTCCTTATCAGTATCGAGATATCAAGGAAGAAGCTCCAGTTTTCTATGTACTGCACATCGTACTCTATGCGCTTCTCTATCGAGGTGTCCCCGCGGTAGCCGTTTATCTGCGCCAGTCCGGTGATCCCGGGCTTTACCTGGTGCTTTATCATGTACATCGGTATCTTGTCCTTGAAGTCGTTGACGTAGAACGGTATCTCCGGGCGGGGGCCGACAAGGCTCATCTCGCCCTTAAGCACATTGACGAGCTGAGGGAGTTCGTCTATCGAGAACTTCCGGATAAACGCGCCGAATTTCGTGCGGCGAGGGTCGGTGTCCCTTGACCACGCGGTGTCGCTCTCGGCGCTGTCCCGCATGGATTTCAGCTTGTACATGGTGAACACCTTTTTGTTGAGCCCCACGCGCTTCTGCCGGAATATCACCTGCCCGCCCATGGTGAGCTTTATCACCAGCATGCTCACCAGTATCACCGGGGAGGTCAGCACCAGCAGCACCGCGGAGCCCACTATGTCCAGCGCGCGCTTCAGAATCGCGTTTCCGATGTTGTCCAGCGGAATGCGCCGAATGTTCATCATCGGGATATTTCCCACCATGTCTATCGCGGGAGTGGAGCTCATGTACTTGTATATGCTCGGTATGACGGAAATTTTCGTTCCGGTGAGCTCGCACGCCTCCACAACGTTTGCGAGCTTTTCATCATCGCCGGGGTCCAGCGCGCATACTACCTCGTCGTAGCTGCGCTCCTCCAGCACGGTCAGCAGGCTGGGCATTCCGCCCATTTTCTTCGCCCCGGGGAGCTCTCCGTCGGAAACGTACCCCGCGCACACAAAGCCGAGGTGCTTTTCCTCCTTTATGGTTCTGAGGTAATCCCGGGCGGCGGCGCCGCTGCCGACTATCAGCACGTATTTCTGGTTGTAGCCGCTCCGCCGGAACTCCCGCAGCAGCTTTCGCATCATGAAGCGTTTGAGCGCCACCAGAACGAGATCCAGCACAAGGAATATCGCCAGCGCCCACCGCGAGAAGTCGATTATCTGCACCACGTACAGCAGCGCTACCAGCGTCAGGCCGTCCAGCAGGAACGCGGCGAACAGCCTGCCGAGCTCGCTTGTGAACCGTCTGCTGCGGAAGGAGCCGTAAAGCCCCATGCAGCCGTAGGTCAGAAGCTGCACCGGCACAAAAATGAGCAGCAGCTTGAAATAATCCGTCAGCGGGTAGTTCCTGTCGAAATCCAGCAGGCTGAACACCAGCAGATACGCCGCCGCGACAGAGATGAAGGCTGCCGCCGCGTCCGTGAGGATATTCAGGCGGTTGAGCAGCTTCTGGTTTTCTTTTATCATCAGCAGTTACCTTTATATTACAGTTGACTTGATTTTATAACATATATAAAGATTATAGCACATCTCCGGCGGCGTTTCAACCAAAATCGGCAAAAAAACCTCTGTTGGCGGTAATTTTCGTTGTTTTCTTATAAAATATGGCTTACCGGGCTTTTTTTTTGTAATACAAAAACCTCCCCCGTATTCTGGGGGAGGTCATGTATAACTGAATCATCAGATGAACGCGTAGTTGGACTTACCATTCTTCTTAACGGAATACATCGCGTCATCTGCCTTGCCGATGATGTACTCAACGCGGGTGTTGTAGTCGTCCTTTATCATTGAGATACCGATGGAAACGCTGACTGACAGATGGATACCGTCACAGTCGAAGCCCTCGTCAAGTCTGGAAATGATATTCTGAGCAACTCTGGTCGGGTCGTTTATCTCAGCGTTGCGTACGCACGCAATGAACTCATCGCCGCCGTAGCGTCCCGCGAAGCCGAACTCTCCGACAACGTTCTTGATGGTGCGTGCAACGAATTTCAGCACCTGGTCGCCGGTAGCGTGGCTGTACTGGTCGTTGTAGTGCTTGAAGTCGTCTACGTCCACGAACAGAACTGCCATCTCGGACTTACGCGCCTCGGACAGCGTGATCTCGTTGTCGATCTGGCTCTCGATGGTCTCGCGGTTGTAGAGCTCCGTGAGGGAGTCGAAGCTTGCCCTTGCGGTGAGCTGCTGCTCGCTCTTCTTTGCGCGGTCGATATCGAGTATGACGCCGACTACCTTAAGCGGGTTGCCGTCCTTGTCGTGGAGCGTCGCAGTTCTGATGAGCACCCAGATGTAGTCGCCGTAGATGTTCTTCATGCGGTACTCGTTGTGCTTGAACTCCTCGCCCCTGCCGAGCTTCTCGAGGTCTGACTTGTAGCGCTCAGCATCGTCGTCATGCAGCTTCGCCTTAAGCAGGAAGCTGTCGCCGAAGTGGTCGGACGGCGCACGGTAGCTGAACTTCTTGTTGAAGTTGTTGGAGAAGAATACCTCGTTGGTCTTGAAGTTCCACTCGAAGATGATGTTGTCGGACATCTCAGTGATGGTGCGGTATCTGTCCTCGCTGACAACTATCTCATCGAGCAGGTTATTGAATGCACGGGACATCTGTCCGTACTCGTTGTTGCTTACTGCTGTCGGGATCCTTGCCTCGTGGTCGCCGCGGCGCACCTTCTCGAGGGTCTCCTCGATGGTCTTGAGCGGTCTTGTTACAAGGATAGAAACCACTATCGCGCCGGCGATGACTACCAGTGCGATCAGCACTACCGCCACAACGATGGAGTTGCGCACGGACATGGAATAGTAGTTCGCGCTTCCGTTTACGGGGCAGCTTGCGATCGCGATAAGTCCGTTCTCGCCGCCCACCTTGATCATTGCGGCATAGTAGGGCGCGGTGCTGTTCGCGGGGGTGTATTCGATTATCTCAGGCTGGGAGTCGTCCGTCAGGGCGTCGATCTTTGCCTTGAAAACGTCTGCGGGATACTCATAGAAGAGGTTTACCTTGAAGTTATCAACTATGCTGTAATTGTGGTTCGCGGAGGAATCTGCAATGGCGACCGCGCCGTTGTAGAAGGTGCTTCCGCCTGCCGCCTCGTAGAGGAAGCCGTGGTCAGCCAGCTTGAAGTTGATAATGACCGTGGACTTGCCGGAGGTGTGCTTCATGAACATGGTGGGGTTCTTTCCGCCGCCGGTAGCCTCGGGGTTCACGATGGAGTTGAAGAACAGCGCGTCGTCGGGGTACTCCGCATAAGCGGCGAAGTTGTCAACGACCTGACCGGTCTTTCCGGCGCTTCCGCAGAAGATATTGCCGTCCTTGTCGACCAGCATGATGGACTCTATGGTTCTGTCGGCCTCGGCAAACTTGGTCAGGTAGTTGCCGGCGTAGTCGTTCGCCTTCTGCTCGGAGAGCGCACTCTGCACCTCCGGGTCGCCGAGAATGGTGTTCATCTCCCCGGTAACTGTGTTGATGTAGGTCTGGAGCGTATAGCGCTCGTTCTCCGCCATATTGATGATGGTCTCGCGGAACTCCTTGTCGCCGTCCTTATCCACCAGCATACCGGCGAACACTGCATATATGATCATAGGCAGTATAGCGAACAGCATGGCGCTTATCATCAGCATTGTCCTGATCTTCATTTATATACTCTCCCCGTTTCATTCTGCGTAAGCAGAGCACTAGACATGATTATTTAGTTTCAGTATATCACAAAAATGCTTTCCTGTAAACACTTAAACAATAATAATTTGACCCTCTGGAGCATTTTTATTGAACCTGCACAAATCCCACAAAACTATTTTGTGAACAATACAGACATCAGTTCCTGCGGCAAAAAGGCATTTATTTGAAAAAACCGCTTGAATTAACTCCGGAACTGTGATATAATTATGTTAATAATGTACAGCTGACTCCGGAGGGTATATATAATGGGTAATGTATTAAAATCGAGCCGCTACCGTATAGTCGATAACCGCGCTTTTGAGATGCCGCTTCCGCTGAAATTCACGGTGCTCACAGAGGACGCGCAGGTCTGCGAATATCTGGTTGACGAGAACGAGCAGGTTTCCTACAATATAATCACTAAATACAAGGAGCTCATGCTCACCACCATACAGCGCCCGCTGAACATATCGGATA
>CALBGD010000293.1 GCA_937893735.1 uncultured Clostridia bacterium
CGCAGAGCTGTTGTGGCGCTTGTGAACGCTGTTCAGAACGCGCTGCTGTATTCGCCGAAGGACACCGAGCCGATACTTGCGGTCTACCGCAGGGAACAGCGCGGCAGGAGTTTCGTGGAGTTCCGGATAACGAATGACAGCAGTATGTTCGCAAGCCGGGATTTTTCCGGAGGAAAGGAACTGAATTTCAGCTATCAGCGCGTTGGATTCGGTATCCCGATAATCAAGCGTTTTGCTTCCGTCAGCGGCGGCAGCTTCTCAATGACTGAGGAGCACGGCAGGGTAACGGTAACGATAACGCTTCCGGCGGCAAACAGCGATTACGGCACAGTAACGCTGAAATCTCCGTTCGTTGCCTCCTACGATACAGGCAGACCGGATTTCGTGGCGGCAATGATGAGCGACGTGGTGCATTTCTTCGGGGAAATACAGGATTCCTAAAAACTGCACAGGTAAAATTCAGCGGCTTTTCACACCGCCGTCATAATTGTGAAGTATAATGATTACATCATACAAAGCAGGCGTTCGCGAGAGCGCCAGCTTTTAGCAGAAAAATCTATTGTGAAAAGAAACCATTTGAGATGTTTTCAAGGAGATGAATGTATGTACAGAATACTGGTAGTTGACGATGAGGAGAACATTCGCGAGGTTATCAAGGAGTACGCGGAGTTCGAGGGGCATCAGGTATCTGAGGCTTGCGACGGAATGCAGGCTATCGAGATGGTCAAGAACAACGACTATGACATAATCATCATGGACGTAATGATGCCGAGGCTCGACGGATATTCTGCCTGCAAGGAGATACGCAAGATAAAGCAGATACCGGTGCTCATGCTTTCAGCCCGCGGGGAGGAGTACGACAAGCTGTTCGGCTTTGAGCTCGGAATCGACGATTATGTTGTAAAGCCTTTCTCTCCCAAGGAGGTCATGGCGCGTGTAAATGCCATTGTGAAGCGCAATTCCGCAGCGAAGGCTCCCGCTTCACCCGCACCTGAAACGGTGAAATTCGGCGGACTGGAGATAAACTTTACCTCCAGAGATGTCTATATCGACGGCGTAAAGGCGAACCTCACCCCCAAGGAGTACGACCTGCTGTTTTACCTTGTACGCAACAAGAATATTGCACTCACCCGCAACAAGCTTCTTGAAGAGGTATGGGGCTATGACTTCTTCGGCGATGACCGCACAATAGACACACACATAAAAATGCTCAGAAACAACCTCGGTCCGTACCGCAACTATATCGTAACGCTCAGAGGAATGGGATATAAATTCGAGGCAGATTGATGAAGATACTCAGGAGTATCAAATTTAACGTATGGGTGCGTTTTGAAGCAATAGTTCTTGCAATGCTCGTTTTCACATACGTCTTTCTGATAGTGCTTTTCCCTATATTTTACGAGTGGATGAAAACCTATGAGATAGCGGAAGCAGTGGCGTACATCAAGGCAAGCTGGACGGTCGGAGATTCCGATAAATTCGGAACAGTAGTCACTTCAATGGCACGCAAGAATAAAATGTACATTGAGATATCCACGCCGTACAACGTTGGATATGTTGATTACCTCGGCGGAAGCCAGTCGCTGTCTCAGCTCTCGAAAACCAAGTATCAGCAGGCGGCTCTTGATTCCGATACGGGCGTGTACTACGAGCAGTTCCGTGATGAGCGCGAGGACAACAGCGTACTCATGATGTGCACCTACATCGGAAGCAAGGACGACCCGGAAGCGTACATCTTTATCTGCAACTACATTCAGCCTATCGGAACCACCGTGGCGATATTCCGCAGACAGTTCCTGTTCGTTGCACTGCTGATAATGATGCTGACTATCTTCGTATCCCTGTTCTTTGCGAACAAGATAACGAACCCGATAATCAACATCAACAAGCACGCGAAGGAGCTCCCTCAGGGAAAATTTGACGCAAAGATAGACGAGCACGACTTCAACGAGATACAGCAGCTCGCCGCGACACTTGAGGACGCTTCAAAGGAAATAGCGAAATCCGACGACCTCCGCCGCGAGCTGATGGCGAATATCTCCCACGACCTGCGCACTCCGCTGACGATGATAAAGGCATACGCCGAGATGATACGCGACCTCTCCGGCGACAATCCGGAGAAGCGCGAGCGTCACCTGAAAGTCATAATTGACGAAACGGACAGACTTTCATCGCTGGTAAACGATATCCTTGACCTGTCGAAGCTTCAGGCGGGCGTAACGGAAATGAATATGTCGGTCTTTGATTTGTCGGACAGGCTTTCCGGCGTAATATCGCGTTTTGATATACTCAAGGAGAACGATGGCATTATCATCAAGCTCGAAGCAGAGGACGGCATAATGATAAACGCCGACATCACAAAGCTGGAGCAGGTGGTATACAATCTGATAAACAACGCGGTCACATATACCGGAGACGACAACACGGTCATTGTGCGTTTGTACCGCAAGGAGCCGGGTCTTATGCGTTTTGAGGTCACAGACCACGGCGACGGCATAGCACCGGAGTACCTGCCTTACATCTGGGACAGATATTACAAGGTCAGCGAGCGCAACAAGACTCACAAGCGTGCCAAGATGGGCAGCGGAATAGGTCTGTCGATAGTAAAGAATGTACTGGAGCAGCACGGCTTCAAGTATGGCGCCGACAGCGAGGTAGGAAAGGGAAGCACATTCTGGTTCGAAGCCCCGGAATACCATGAACAGCCGGCTCCAGAGCCGCAGAAGCAGTCAATCAGGCTGATGAAGCGCTCCTCGGATTCTGACGAAAAGAAATAAAATGACCCCGCAGGAATCGATCCTGCGGGGTTTCGTGTATCAGATATATCTGAGAATGTCCTTTTCCCTGCCGTTTTCGAGGTAAACTCTCGGAACTCTCGGACCAAGGCAGCAGAGAAGTTCATAGCTTATCGTGCCGATGATATCAGCGGCGCGGTCTACTGAACACCCACCGTCCGTTTCGTTGGAAAATACCGTCACTGTATCTCCGATTTGAGCTTCCGGGATATCGGAAATGTCAATCAGAGTCTGATCCATGCATATTCTGCCAAGCACGGGAGCTTCCTTTCCGCGTACAAGCACATTCCACTGACCGGAGAGCTTCCGGTTGAATCCGTCCGCATAACCGCAGGGGATAAGCGCGATTCTGGTGGGCTTTTCAGCGGTGAAAGTCCTGCCGTAGCTTACCGTGTCGCCGGGCTGAATGGTCTTTATCTGGCTGATTACGGTTTTCATGCTGAATATGGATCTTATTCTGTCCGGGAGCGCATATTCAGTGTTCGGGCGGTGTCCGTACATAACTATACCGGCTCTTACGAAGTCGCTGTCAAAATCATGGAAAAGGATTCCGCCGCTGTTCTGGCAGTGCATGGGGAGATTCCTGCTTCGGCAGATATCCGCCAGCCGCTTGTACTGCTTCTTCGTAAATTCCACGTCCTGCGGCTCCAGAGAATCCGCAACGGCAAAGTGAGTGTACCCTGCGCGGCAGTCAAGCCCGGGGAGCGCAAGTATCTCATCGGCTTCCGCCGCGGTTGTGATGCCAACGCGGGACATTCCGGTGTCAAACTTGATGTGAACCGGAACTTTTACGCCGGCTTTTACAGCGGCTTCGGAGAGCTCCCTTGCGTAGCCGACGCTGCCGACTGTGAAAATACAGCCCTTTCCGAGCTCCTCCATTACCATGGGAACGTCACAGTAGCCGAATATCAGAATGTCGCCCCTGACCTTAGCGTTGATTAGGTTCTGAGCCTCCCAGATATTTGAAACGGCGAAGTGCTCAACGCCGCATTCATTGAGTGCGAGAGCGCACTCCGCGTCACCGTGTCCGTAGGCATTCGCCTTGACTATCGCGATTATCTGCTTTTTGCCTATGTATTTTCTGATGATCTCTATGTTGTTTTTCAGGGCGTCGAGGTCTATTTCTGCCCATGTTCTGTGGTAAAAACTATTCATGGCTTCTCCTTAAATATATTCTGGTAATGGCGCCGGATAAATCCGGTATAATCTTTATGCGTCAATACCTTGAAATTTCAGAAAAAATGTGATATAATACTTTATGTCCCTGCACATATATGCAGAACGTATATCGGGTCAGCATTTTTGAACCCACTAATCTATTATATTACTAAATCCTGAAAAATTCAATACCTTTTCAGAATATAAGATATTTTTTCGAAAGGCAACATTATGGCAGTACGCAGAAAAAGCAACTGGTATATATATTTCATCGCATTTGGGATAACTCTTGCAATGATAATCATGGCAATAGTTTCTTTCCGGGATTTCCTTTTCCCGAAGAGCGCCCAGACGGGTCTTACAACGGACGGTCAGCTCACCAGCGACTTCGTGCCGGATTCCAGTATGAACATGGCGGTAATGACCATGATATCCGACGGCGAGAACGATATGCCGGAGCTTTTCATCATAGCGGCGTTTGACGCGGTGGAGAACCGCCTGACATTTATTCCCGTGAGCGATGGCATAGCCATCGGAGCCACGGGGCGCACGCTTCCGAATATTTACGCGGCGCAGGGCGGCAAGGGAGTCGCTGAGGCGGTCGGAGAGCAGTGCGGCATAAAGATGGACGGTTACATCAGATTCACGCGTTCCAGCTTTATTTCGCTTGTAACGACTTTCGGAAACGTTGAGTACGAGGTCCCCAAGACCCTGATGATAACAGACGGAAACGAGGTCACGGCGATAAATTCCGGAGACCAGATCTTCACGGCGGATACGCTGTACAGCTACATCATGTTCGCGGACTTCGGCGAGAGCGAGGATTACCGCTGGAACATGATCGGCTCCATACTCATCGAGCTTGTGAACCAGAACCTCACCTACATCGACAGCTCGCTGCTCGATGTTTACGCCGGAGAGATAATCGACGGTGCAGAAACGGATATCACACAGGACGATTTCCTGAGCAGAAAGGCTGCAATGCTGAATACTGTACAGTATGGGATCAATCCTGCGGAATATTATGTTCCCTACGGCGAATACGGCGATGACGGAAGCTTTACGATATCTGAAAATTCCGTCGTGACTATCCGCCAGAAATCCGGACAGGAGGACTGACATGGAGGACAGGATCAGCCGCACCATGGCGGCGCTTGAAAAGAACAACATGAAAGCATATTTCGTGGAGACCCGCGAGGATCTCTATGAAATCGTGCGGGGGCTTGTAAAGAATGACAAGCTTATAACTGCGGGCGGCTCGGTAACTCTGGAGGAAAGCGGCGTTAAGCAGCTCCTTATGACGGAGTTTCCGGGAATATACCTTGACCGCTCCGAGGGGAAGACCCCGGAGGAGGTAGAGGATATCCTGCACAAGGCGTTCGTTTCCGATACGTTCTTTGCCAGCAGCAATGCAGTCACAGAGGACGGCGAGCTCTACAACGTGGACGGC
>CALBGD010000294.1 GCA_937893735.1 uncultured Clostridia bacterium
ATGACCGCGTAAGCCATATACTGCCTCATTATCACATGGTCGGCATAGCCGAGGGATTTCAGCGTACCTATCTGCATACGCTGCTCCTCGACCATTCTCGACATAGTGGTCAGGCAGACCAGCGCCGCCACCAGCAGGAAAAACACCGGGAATATCGCGGATATCCTGTCAATTCTCTCGGAATTGCTTTCGTACTCCGAATAGCCGGGATTGTCGTCACGGTCAAAGACATACCACTTCGCTTCGCCCGTGTCCTCTATCTGCTTTTTGCCATCGGCGATTTTCTTCTCGGCGTCGGCTATTTCCTGCTCAAATTCAGCTTTGCCGTCCTCGTATTCTTTCAGGCCGTCGGCGTATTTCTGCTTTGCTTCCTCGAGGTCCTTAACACCCTGCTCATAGTCGGCTTTTCCGTCAAGGAATTCCTGCTCCTTTTCGGCGAGCTCGGCTATGCCGTCGTTATACTGCTTTTCAGCGTCAGCCAGCTTGTTTCTTCCGTCATTGAGCTGCTTCAGTCCGTCGGAATACTCCTTGTAGCCGTCGTTGTACTGCTGTACTCCGTCCTGATATTTGTCGTAATTATCGAGGTACTGCTTCAAACCGTCGATATACTGCTGTTTTCCCTCGTTGAGCTGCTCCTGCGCGGCTTCAAGCTGAGCTTCTCCATCTGTGATGGATTTCTCGCTTTCTGAAAGCAGCGCGGAATTCTGGTCTAGCTGCGCCTTTGCCGCGTCAAGCTGGAGTATCGCCTGGTCAAGCTGAGACTTTGCCCCGTCAAGCTGCTGCTTGGTCTGCTCAAGAACTGACCTCTGCTGAACGATCTGAGGGTCGTCAGCGCCGAGAAGTTCCTCCGCCTGCTGAAGCTGCGCCACTCCCTGCTCGTACTGCGCCAACCCAGAGTTGTACTGCTCCAGATTTGTGTTGTATTCCGCAAGTCCGCTTTCATACTGAGCCTGCCCCTCGGCAAGCTGAGCCTTTCCAGCCTCGAGCTGCTGTTTTCCGGATTCAAGCTCCGCGCGTTTGCTGTCTATTTCCGCCTGACCGTCGTCAATCTGCTTCTTGCTGTCGTCTAAAGTCTTTTTTGCTTCGTCAAGCTGGGTGCCAGCCTCTGCAAGCTGCTTCCGGCTGTCCGCAAGGGTTTTCTCCGCGTCGTCAAGCTTCGCCTGATTTTCCTCTATTTCTGCCTTTCCCTTGTCTATCTCTGTTTTTGCGTCGGCAAGGGTCTGTTTTGCATCGGATATCTGCTTTTCTCCGTCCGCTATATCTGCGGCGGCTTTTTCGAGATTCTTTTCGCCGTCGGCTATCTGGATCTTCGCATCATCAAGCTCCGCTTTTGCGTCGTCAAGCTTCTGCTGACCTTCGGATTTTCCGTCCGCAAGCTCCTTTTCTCCGTCTGCTATCTTCTGCTGAGCCTCGCCGATAACCTCGTCATAGCGTATCTCGCTGCGTGAGATTCCCAGCTCCTCCAGCTTGTCAGAGATATTATCACGGAGTTCATCGTACTGGTCGGAATAGCTGGAAAGCTCCGTGA
The DNA here is from genome assembly GCA_937893735.1 of uncultured Clostridia bacterium. Classification (GTDB taxonomy): domain Bacteria; phylum Bacillota; class Clostridia; order Oscillospirales; family Ruminococcaceae; genus CAG-115. The sequence continues at coordinate 1,529 of CALBGD010000294.1, forward strand.
GCTCGTCAGACCGGACGTAAGCCTCTGTATAGACCTCCTGCGTGAAATTGCTTTCCTTGACGTACAGGAATGCGTCCAGCGATCCGTCGCCTATCGTGGTGCTTCCGCGCTGGGTTATCGAAACGTACATCGGCGTGTCGAATTTTCCGACAACGGTGTATTCCCGGTGCTTCAGCGGAAATTCGTCCGCTTCCGTGGGATCAGTCAGCGTGATTTTGCTGCCTATCTGAACCCCCGCTTTCAGCTTGCTGGAATTCAGAATGCACTCGTCCTCCGCCTCCGGCATACGTCCCTCGGTTATGTCAATGGAATTCATGCCGCTGGCTTCATTCAGTGAGTACACCCGAGTGTTATTATCCTGATTATTATAACTTAGCGTTAAATCTGTGTATTTTGAACCGATGGCTTCGCTCACGCCTTCGACAGTGGAAAGAGCTTCAATATCGCCATCAGTAAGCCCGAATGTGGACATTACCCTCAGGTCGAAAAGCTGGTGCTCATCGTAAAAATTATCGGCGGAAATCTTCATATCGTTTCCGGTGGCGCGGACTCCGCTGAAAAATCCCACGCCGATGGCGCAAATCGTGAATATCGAAAAGAATCGGTTCTTTGTCTTTTTTATCTCCCGGAAGAGATTCTTGGTCACAGCCCTCAAAACAGCACCCCCGTTACCATTCGATTTCTTCTACCGGGGTAGGAGCTTCGTTTCTGATTATCTCAGCCACTTTGCTGTTTTTTATCTTTATGACCCGGTCAGCCATGGGCGCTATCGCGGAGTTGTGCGTTACCAGAATCACGGTCATTCCGTCAATGCGGCAGGTATCCTGAAGCAGCTTCAATATTACCTTTCCTGTGTTGTAGTCCAGCGCGCCAGTTGGCTCGTCGCACAGCATGAGCTTCGGCTTCTTGCTGAGCGCCCTTGCGATGGAAACGCGCTGCTGCTCGCCGCCGGAAAGCTGCGCCGGGAAGTTGTTCAGTCTCTCGCCGAGCCCTACTTTCTGGAGTATCTCAGCCGCGGGTATGAAATCCTTGGTGGTCTGCGCCGCAAGCTCCACATTTTCCTTTGCGGTGAGGTTCGGCATGAGGTTATAGAACTGGAATATGAATCCCACGTCAAACCGGCGGTAATTCGTTAGCTGTTTCCGGTTGAACCTGTCCACCCGGGCTCCGTCCACGGAAATCACGCCCTCATCGCAGGTGTCCATTCCGCCCAGCATATTGAGCACAGTAGTCTTTCCGGAACCGCTGGGACCTACGATTATCGCAAATTCGCCCTTTTCTATGTCAAAGGTCATTCCGTCCGCTGCGTTTATCGTGACCTCGCCCATGTGGTAGCGCTTGTACACATTTTCTAGTGTAACGAATGCCATAGTTTCTCTCCATTCTTCTTGCCGCATTTTATAGCAAAGCAGGCAGAGAAAGCCGCCGCCAGACCCCAACTTGCGTCAGTACGCCCGGACGCCGGATAACCCTGCCTCCTTTTCATTCTATCTAACCAATCAGCCTATCTTGGACTTGCCGCCCATGTAGGGTCTCAGCACCTCGGGAATATTGACTGTTCCGTCAGCATTCAGGTTGTTCTCGAGGAATGCGATGAGCATTCTGGGAGGTGCAACAACGGTATTGTTCAGAGTGTGTGCGAAATACTTCTTGCCGTCCTCGCCCTTTACACGGATCTTCAGTCTGCGTGCCTGTGCGTCGCCGAGGTTGGAGCAGCTTCCTACCTCGAAGTACTTCTTCTGTCTGGGAGACCATGCCTCAACGTCATAGCTCTTTACCTTGAGGTCAGCGAGGTCGCCGGAGCAGCACTCGATGGTTCTTACCGGGATATCCATGGAGCGGAACAGATCAACGGTGTTCTGCCACAGCTTGTCGAACCACATCTTGGATTCCTCAGGCTTGCAGACCACGATCATCTCCTGCTTCTCAAACTGGTGGATTCTGTAAACTCCGCGCTCCTCGATACCGTGCGCGCCCTTCTCCTTGCGGAAGCAGGGAGAATAGCTGGTAAGGGTCCTCGGGAGAGTTTCCTCATCAAGAATGGTGTCGATGAACTTACCGATCATGGAGTGCTCGGAGGTACCAATAAGGTAGAGATCCTCGCCCTCGATCTTGTACATCATTGCGTCCATTTCATCGAAGCTCATAACGCCGGTAACGACATTGGAGCGGATCATATACGGAGGAATGCAGTATGTGAAGCCGCGGTCTATCATGAAATCTCTTGCATAAGCCAGAACAGCGGAGTGCAGTCTTGCAATATCGCCCATCAGATAATAGAAGCCATTTCCTGCAACCTTTCTTGCACTGTCGAGGTCGATACCGTTAAGGCGCTCCATTATTTCGCTGTGGTAAGGAATCTCGAAATCCGGAACTACCGGCTCGCCGTAGCGCTTTATCTCAACGTTTTCGCTGTCGTCCTTGCCTATCGGAACGGTAGGATCAATGATGTTCGGAATTGTCATCATGATCTTCTTTACCTTCTCGGAGAGCTCCTCTTCCTGAACCTCGAGAGCCTTCAGCTCATCGGAGAATTCCTTTACCTGAGCCTTTGCCTTTTCAGCCTCGTCCTTCATGCCCTTTGCCATAAAGCCGCCGACTTCCTTGGCAATGCGGTTCTTGTCAGCCCTGAGCTGGTCGCCGCGCTGCTGTGCCTTACGGAGCTGAGCGTCAAGCTCGATCACCTCGTCAACCAGCGGGAGCTTGCGGTCCTGAAACTTCTTCTTGATGTTCTCCTTAACTACGTCAGGATTCTCTCTTAAAAACTTAATGTCTATCATTTTCTTTGCCTTTCTTTTTATTAATTCAGGTTTTTGCCTGTAATATGTTACTTTACGTCCATCAGTCTGAGTATTCCCTCAAGCTGATCCTTGTCCTCAAAGCTTATCTGGAGCGTGTTGGTCTTACGTCCCTCGCAGATACGAACCTTTGTGCCCAGTGCTTCGCCAAGGCTCATTTCAACCTCGGTGTAGTACGCCATTCTAGGCTTTATCTGCTTCTGCTCCTCTTCCTGCTTTGCTTCCCTTTTCGCAATGGCTTCAATGCTCCTTACGCTGAGCTCGCCCTCGGAAGCTCTCACTGCAATTTCGGTCATGAGCGCGGGATCTTTTATTGCTTTCAGAGCCTTGCAATGACCTGCGGACAGCTTTCCGTCAGCAAGGAGGTCGCGCACGCCATTCGGCAGGGACAGCAATCCAAGGCTGTTGGCAATAGAAGAACGCGCCTTTCCCAGAGCCTTTGAAAGCTGATCCTGCGTCATTTTGTAGGTGTCTATAAGTTCCTTGTAGCCCTGTGCCTCTTCAATGGGATTCAGATTTTCACGCTGGAGGTTCTCTATCAGAGCCACCTGCATTACCTGTTCTTCTGAGAGGTCGTCGCGGATAACAACCGGAACCTCGCTGAGACCTGCGATTTTGGCGGCTCTCCAGCGCCTTTCACCGGCAACTATCTGATAATTTCCGGTTGCAAGCGGTCTTACAAGCAGCGGCTGGAGTATTCCGTTGACGCGTATGGATTCAGCGAGCTGTTCCATCGCTTCTTTGTCGAAATTCTTTCGCGGCTGTCCCTTGTTCGGCTCTATCTCAGAAAGCCGGAGGGTTCTCAGTCCCTCGGATTCCTCCATACTGTTGTCATCGAAAAGGCTGCTGAAATCGCCGCCGATTCTCTTATTGCTCATTGTTCTTCTCCATTTCGCGCACCTTATCCAGTACCTCCTTGGAAAGACGCTTGTATGCGTCGGCTCCCTTGGAATTCTTATCGTAGAAGATTATGGGCTCGCCGTGGCTCTGTGCTTCTGTTATTCTGACGTTACGCGGGATCTGCGTTTTGAAGATGACATCTGTCGGAAAAGTTCTCTTGATATCCCTCATTATCTCGTTGCTGGCAACAAGTCTGCGGTCCATCATCGTGAACACGATTCCCATAAGCTGAAGATCCTTGTTTGCAGAACGCTTGACTTTCTTCACGGTCTGCATGAGCTGTGCAAGTCCCTCAAGCGCAAATGGCTCGCAGACCATCGGCACGATTATTCTGTCGCACGCGATCATTGCATTTATTGCGAGGATTCCAAGTGAAGGGAGACAGTCGATCACAATTATGTCATAGTTGTCTCTCACCTGAAGAATGACTTTGCGCAGCTGATGATTTCTCTGTTCAACGTCCGCAAGCTGTAATTCAGCCTCGCAGAGCTGATTTGTTGCTGGAATGATATCAACGTTCTTATATCTTGTCTTGATTATACCATCCTGCGGACGGGCTTCCCCCATGATTATCTCGTATGTAGAAACATCAAGCGTCTTCTTCTTTATTCCGAAGCCAGTCGTGGAATTTCCCTGCGGATCAAAGTCTATCAGCAGCACTTTTTTGCCCAGCGAACCCAGCCCTGCGGCAACGTTAATTGCAGTCGTTGTTTTGCCAACGCCGCCTTTCTGATTCACTATGCCAATAACAGCGCCCACTATATCTCCCCCTTATGTAAATATCATATCTCTATTATAACATACTCTAATGAAAAAATAAAGACCTTTTTATAAAAAAATGTTCCACGCGGAACAATATTCCGACATATTCCCGCAATGTTCCACGTAGAACATTGCGTTTTGCTGTCGAATTTTGTTCCACGTGGAACACCGGGGGATTTGTCAATATGGCATTCAGATTTCAGCAGCAGAATGTATTTTTATGATGTACTCATAGCAGTCGCCAACACGGTTCATTGCAGCCTCACAGTCAATATTTGCTTCTTTCATGGTGCGAACAATTTTATTGATACTGTTTATGTAGAGCCTTGGAACCGGGAACACAAATTTTTTGCGTGGTGCAGGCTTCGGAGCTTCGGTTTTTTTAGGAAGATTACCATTAAGCATTTCATCTATCATTTTTTCAGTCTGCTCGATGTTCAGCCTGTTGATGATTACTTCTCCGAGAGCATGAACTCTCAGCTTCTGGTCATCTATCCTTATCAGCGCTCGCGCCTGACGTTCAGATATATTCCCGCGAACCAGCAGTCCGCGTTCCGAATCAGAAAATTTCAGAAGCCGCAGCTTATTTGCAATTGTCGATTGTGCCTTACCCAGACGTGCGGCAGCTTCCTCCTGTGTAAGCCCATAATAGCTGATAAGCTTCTCAATTGCCATTGCCTCCTCAAAATAGCTGAGATCCCGCCGCTGGATATTTTCAATAAGAGCAAGCACTGCTGAGCGCTCGTCATCAGCTTCAATAACGATACACGGGACCTCTGAAAGCCCGCATATCTTCGCAGCCCTGAGCCTGCGCTCCCCGCTGACAATTTCATAGTTCACGCCGCACCTGCGGACATTGATAGGCTGGAGAATTCCGTTTTCGCGAATGCTTTCAGCAAGGGAGGCAAGCTCCTTTTCGTCAAATTCTCCGCGCGGCTGAGAACGATTCGGCACTATAAGTCCAACGTCCACAGATATAACGCGCTGAATCTGCTTTTCCTTGTTTTTGAATAACCCTGTCATATAATTACCGTCCTTTCACGACTTTTGATGTTCCGTTGTGTTGACTTAATTATAACATGAGCAGGAAATAATATCCACAATAAAAAATCGCATTTCCGCTTATTTTCAGCGGAAATGCGACAAGAATTCAAGTTTTACAGCGGCTTTTTCGCTATATTAGCGGAGCTCCTAGGGTATTTTGTCGGAGTCTGCGATATTTTTTTTACCACGACAAGCCGCCTTTTGTCACCATTAGGAATATTATAATCTTTAATAAGCTCAATTTTTCCGCCGAGCTTCGCAACAGCCCCCGCCGCGGATTCAATATCCTCATTTACGGATTTAAGCGCAATGAAACTTCCGCCTACCCTGACAAAAGGAACGCAGTATTCCGAAAGCACCGGCATAGCCGCTACGGCGCGTGCAGTCGCAAAATCAAAGCACTCGCGCTTCTTTCTGCCCAGTTCCTCGCTGCGCGCGTGGATTATCTCAGCCCTTACGCCGATTTCCTTGCAGGCAAGTTCAAGATAAATGCAGCGCTTGTTCAGGCTGTCGCAGAGGACTCCTTTCAGGTCAGGTCTGACTACCAGAAGCGGCAGAGCCGGGAAACCTGCGCCGGTACCCACGTCAATAAACGAGCTTCCCTGCGGAATATCCACCATGAAGAACGGAAGAACGCTGTCAACGAAATGCTTCACGACAACCTCTTCAAACTCAGTGATGGAGGTCAGGTTTACATTCTTGTTGTACTCCACCATGAAATCACAGAGCCTTACCAGCTTTTCAGCCATTTCAGCGGTGATAGTAATTCCGGACTCCGCAAATTTATCTATCACGAACTGTATTCTTTCAGCGTCATTCATTTGCCGTGCCTCCATTCTTTCCTGCAAGCCATATAAGCAGTACCGACACGTCCGCCGGATTAACGCCGGAGATTCTTCCTGCCTGACCTACGTTCAGAGGTCTGAACTTGTTCAGCTTTTCCTGAGCCTCCAGCCGGAGCCCCTTTATCGTCTTGTAGTCTATATCAGCCGGTAGCATTTTTTCCTCCAGACGGCGCATTTTTTCAATCTGCTCCTGCTGAATTTTAATGTAGCCAGAGTATTTTAGCTCAATCTCCAGCTTATTCACAAGAGAATACTTGAGCGCTGGTCTACCCGGGTCAAAAGGCGCAAGGTCAGTATATTCCATCTGCGGGCGCTTCAGCAGCTCTATCATGCGGACTCCTGCTGTGATCTCGGACGTTCCCTTTTCGCGCAGCAGCTTGTTCACCTCGTCCGACGGGTGTATCAGAACTGATTTTATGCGTTCAAGCTCAGCCTCGCAAATTGCTTTTTCATCAAGGAACTTCTGAAATCTCTCGTCGGAGACCAACCCGACTTTATGCCCGATGGGAAGCAGTCGGTCCGCTGCGTTGTCCTGCCGGAGTATCAGGCGGTATTCGCTGCGGGAGGTCATCATTCTGTATGGCTCGGAGCAGCCCTTTGTTACAAGGTCGTCAACCAAAGTACCGATGTAGCTGGAAGCGCGGTCAAGGATCATAGGCTCACGCCCCTGAATTTTGAGTGCTGCGTTTATTCCGGCAACGATTCCCTGCGCTGCGGCTTCCTCATATCCACTGGTGCAGTTAAACTGTCCGGCGCCGTAAAGTCCTGATATTTTCTTGAACTCCAGCGTCGGCAGGAGCTCCAGCGGGTCGCAGCAGTCGTATTCTATCGCGTAAGCAGGGCGCATTATTTCAACGTGCTCCAGTCCCTTTATCGTGCGCAGGAATTTTAGCTGAACATCTTCCGGCAGCGAGGACGATATTCCCTGGAGATAGTATTCGTCCGTATCAAGTCCCATCGGCTCAACAAAAAGCTGGTGGCGCTCCTTGTCGCGGAATCTGACTATCTTGTCCTCGATACTCGGGCAGTAGCGCGGACCTATTCCCTCTATCCTGCCGGAATACAGCGGCGACCTGTCCAGATTATCCAGTATCACTTTGTGTGTTTCCGCGTTCGTATAGGTCACATAGCAGTCAACGACATTGTGGAGTTCCTCCTCGTTGTCGAAAGCAAACGGCATTATCTGTTCATCGCCTGTCTGCTTTTCCATCACCGAGAAATCAATTGAGCGCCTGTGCACCCTCGCCGGAGTGCCGGTCTTGAATCTGCGCATAGATACGCCAAGCTCTTTAAGGCATTGTGTAAGCCCGCTTGACGGCAGCAAATTATCCGGACCGCTGCTGTAACTCAGCTCGCCAATGTGTATTTTTCCGTTGAGGTAGGTTCCCGTCGTGATTATCGCAGCCTTTACCGGGTGGATTGCTCCCAGCTTCGTGCGCACTGCCGTTACCCTGCCGTTTTCTACGTCTACGGAGGTCACCTCTGCCTGCTTGATAAACAGATTCGGCGTGTTCTCCAGAGTCTGCTTCATGTATGTGTGGTACTTTACGCGATCGCTCTGCACTCTCAGGCTGTGGACTGCCGGTCCCTTTCCGCGGTTCAGTATCCGCGACTGAATAAACGTTGCGTCGGCCGCCCTGCCCATTTCCCCGCCAAGGGAATCAATCTCGCATACTATCTGCCCCTTTGCAGAGCCGCCTATACAGGGATTGCAGGGCATATTCGCGATGCAGTCCAGCGACAGCGTGAATATCGCGGTCTTTAGTCCCAGCCTTGCAGCGGCAAGCGCAGCCTCGCACCCGGCGTGACCGGCGCCGATTACGGCTACATCATATTCTTCCAGCGTGTATCCGCCTTCCAATCAACATCTTCCTTTCGTCTTGTTCGACAAAATGTTCCACGTGGAACGTTCCACAAAATTCGCCCGAATTATTACGATCCGGGCGAACCTATTCAGTTATAATTTATTCTTCGGTGCTGTCCTCGGAATTCTCAGGAGCTTCCGCACCCTCGTCATCGTCCGGAGTTACATCGTCCGGTTCAACGACCTCAGCGGCGTCCTCGTTCAGGGAAGCCTGAATTTCTTCATCAGATACCTTTTCGATTTCCTCGGTGCTCTCAGAATCGTCATGCGGTGTTCTGGTGAATGTAGCCACCCTGCTTTCCTCTGCAAGACGCATTACGCGCACGCCGGTAGCAGATCTGCCCATTACTCTCATATCGTTCGCTCGGAATCTGATGATGATTCCATCTGTGCTTATGAGGATAACGTCATCGTCCGGACCAAGTGTGCGGATTCCGCATACATAGCCCTTTTCATCGCTTACCTTATAGTTCTTCAGACCAAATCCGCCGCGCTTCTGCTGACGGTAGCTTGAAACTGCACAGCGCCGTCCCATGCCCATGTCTGTAACTGTGAGAATAGTCGCGCTCTCGTCAAACACCTTGGTCGCGCCAACAACGTAGTCATTATCGCGGAGTTTTATTGCCTTAACGCCCCTTGCCTGTCTGCTGAGCGGACGGCAGTCATTCTCATCAAAGCAGATAGCCGCGCCGTTTCTGGTGGCAGTAAGAATACGGCAGTCGCCCTCCGTAAGGAATGCGGACGCGATCTCATCGCCCTCTACAAGCGTTATCGCACGGAGTCCCTTCTTGCGGACATTCTTGTATTCAGACAGTTTTGTGCGCTTTACAGTGCCGTTCTTTGTCACACAGATAAAGTACTTGTTCTCCGCGAAATCATGCGTAGTCATCATCGCTGCGACCCTCTCGCCCTCGTTGAGCTGAAGGAGATTTACGATGTTCATGCCGCGTGACTGCTTGCTTCCCTCGGGAATTTCGTAGCATTTCAGGCGGTACATATTGCCCTGATTCGTGATGAACAGGATATTTTCATGGCTGGAGGAGATGAACATATTCTCAACGAAATCCTCGTCCCTCTGCTTCATGCCGGAAACACCCTTGCCGCCGCGCTTCTGGATATTGTATATCTCAACCGGCTGGCGCTTGATGTATCCTATATTCGTGTAGGTAACAACGCAGTCCTCCTCGGGGATAAGATCCTCGATGTCCACCTCGCCGCTTACCGGCTCTATCTTGGTGCGTCTTGCGTCGTTGTACTTCTTCTTGATAACGGAGAGCTCGTCGCCGATTACGCGCAGCAGCTTGTTGTGATCTGCGAGTATCTCCTGCATTTCCTTGATGGTGGCGCGCTTATCCTGAAGCTCGTCTATTACCTTGGATTTCTCCATGCCGGTCAGCGCACCGAGTCTCATCTGTACGATAGCGTCCGCCTGAGCCTCAGAAAGCGAGTATGTTCCCTTATCAAAGAATCCGGTGGAAGAAACATCAATGTCCTTGAAACGCTCGACAAGTCTTTCCTTGCCCTCGGGAATGCTCTTACTGGAACGGAGTATCGCGATAACCTCGTCAATGAAGTCGATGGCGATAAGGAAGCCCTCGAGGATATGCTCCCTTTCAAGAGCCTTGTCAAGGTCGTACTTTGTGCGGCGTGTGATTACGTCAACCTGGAAATCAAGGTAGTATTCAAGGCACTCCTTGAGGTTGAGTATCTTCGGCTGGCCGTTTACCAGCGCCAGCATGATAACTCCCACCGTATCCTGGAGCTGCGTGAAGGAGTACAGCTTGTTTAGCACCACGTTTGCGTTTGCGTCGCGCTTGAGCTCGATAACAACGCGCATTCCGTTTCTGTCGGATTCATCGCGCACCGTGCTGATTCCCTCAATGCGCTTGTCGCGGACAAGGTCGCCTATGCTCATAAGCAGACGAGCCTTGTTTACCATATAGGGGATCTCGTCGATGATTATGCGGGTGTGGTCCTTTTCCTCAACGATATTTGCACGTCCGCGGAGGATTATCTTTCCGCGCCCGGTGTAGTAAGCCGAGCGAATCCCGCTGTAACCCATGATTATGCCGCCTGTCGGGAAATCCGGACCCTGTATCTGGGTCATGAGCTCCTCAATGGTGACGTCGGGATTGTCTATCATCAGCATGATAGCGTCAATGACTTCGCCGAGGTTATGCGGCGGGATATTCGTTGCCATACCGACTGCGATACCGTTGCTGCCGTTTACCAGCAGGTTCGGGAATCTTGACGGAAGCACGACAGGCTCCTGAAGCTTATCATCGTAGTTTGTGGTGAAATCAACGACTTTCTTTCCGATATCCTGAACCATTTCGTTGGATATCTTGGCGAGCCTCGCCTCCGTATAACGGTAAGCCGCAGCAGGGTCGCCGTCCACGGAACCGAAGTTTCCGTGACCGTCGATAAGCGGGTATCTCAGTGAGAAATCCTGCGCCAGACGGACGAGCGCGTCATAAACGGAAGCGTCGCCGTGCGGGTGGTATTTACCGAGAACCTCGCCGACGGTGTAGGCGCACTTCCTGAAAGGCTTGTCAGAGGTATTGCCGGCGTCGTTCATAGTGTATATTATACGGCGGTGAACCGGCTTAAGACCGTCCCTTACGTCCGGGAGCGCTCTCGCGGTGATTACCGACATAGAATACTGAATGAACGATGTTTTCATCGTCTGCTCTAAGTCAACATTTATTAGCTTTTCCAAGCTGAAATCAATATCCATTTTACCTCCAAATCAATTTTCTGACTTTAGTCTGTTCGTCAGAAAATCCCTGACCTCGCTCTCCTGCTCCACGGAAAGACATCTCTTCGGGAAGCAGTATATCTGCTGCCTGTTGAACACCAGCAGCAGGGCTTCATCATTTTCTATGAATTCAAGCAGATCCTGCCCTATAACAAACGTGGTTTTCAGCGGAGAAATTATCTCGTCGTCCGCTTCCTCGTCGAGTTTAACGCGGACCTCTTTCTCCTTGGGTCTGATGATCGTTTCTATTTCTATCCTGTCGTCAAAGAAAGCTGCGGTGTATTCCTCCGGGTTCATGTCGCGTAGCGCGTCTATCGTCCTATGGCGCGCCCTCTGCTTGTCCGTGAGGCTATATACAAGCCCCAGACCGCAGAAAAGCAGTGCCGCATACGCAAACACAGACGTAGGATTCATGATGATAGAGACCAGCACAGCCACAGTAAGCGCCGCGTAAGCCCCTATCATGAACATTCCGCGCTTACTCTTGAACCGCTGCTGGAACGACTTCATAGCGCCGTCTATCTCCTCCAGCGTATTGTCATAGCTGAACTTAAACAGCGGCTCGCCAGCGGTCGTATTATCGTCCTTATTCTCGCCGATTTCCGGCAAAAGTCCGTTAGAAATACCTATCACTTCCTCTTAAAATTATACGCGCAGTTGATTCATCGCAAGCATCAACATCGAGTTCAGAAATCAAGATTCTTTACCAGCGTTGCATTCTGCTCGATAAATTCTCTTCTTGGCTCAACCTTATCGCCCATGAGTATCGTCATTATCTCGTCAGCCTTTGCAGCGTCCTCAACGGTAACGCGCACCATCGTGCGGGTCTCGGGGTTCATGGTGGTCTCCCAGAGCTGCTCGGGATCCATCTCACCAAGACCTTTGTAGCGCTGAACATCGACCTTTGAGCCGGATTCGCCGGAAAGCTCCTTTATATAAACATCGCGTTCCTCGTCAGAGAATGCGTACTTGACGGTCTTGCCCTTTGCGACCTTGAACAGCGGCGGCTGTGCGATATACACATGGCCCTGCTCGATAAGCGGCCGCATGAAGCGGAAGAAGAACGTCAGCATAAGCGTGGAAATATGAGCGCCATCGACATCGGCATCTGCCATGATGATAACGCGCCCGTATCTGAGCTTTGTGATGTCGAAGTCCTCTGCAATACCCGTGCCGAGCGCCTTAACAACTGGGGAAAGCTTATCGTTGTTGTAAACCTTGTCGGCTCTTGCCTTTTCAACGTTCAGCATTTTGCCCCAAAGCGCAAGGATAGCCTGAAATCTTCTGTCGCGTCCGCTCTTCGCAGAGCCGCCCGCAGAATCTCCCTCGACGATGTATATTTCGGTAACGGAGGGGTCTCTCTCGGAGCAGTCCGCCAGTTTTCCGGGCAGACCGTTGCTGTCCATAACGGACTTACGCTTTGCCTCCATGGCCTTTTTAGCCGCGTCGCGCGCCGCCTGGGAGTTCATCGCCTTGTTCATGATGATCATGGCGGTGTCAGGGTGCTCCTCAAAGTAATATGTGAGCTGCTCCACCGCTATCTTGTAGACTACCGGCTGAACCTCCGGGTTGCCCAGCTTGCTCTTGGTCTGACCCTCAAACTCGCACTCCGGCAGCTTAACGGAAATAACCGCGTTGATAGCCTCCCTGATAGCCTCGCCGCTGTAACCGGTGAAAGGCTTCTCTTCCTCGCCTTTCTTCGCGGATTTCTTCTTCGGCTTGTTCTTCTCCTGAGTTTCCTTGTATGCCTTGGCGTAGTCGTTTACCACCTTGCTGAGCGCCTTCTTGAAGCCCAGCTCGTGGGTACCGCCCTCGCCGGTGTGGATATCGTTCGCAAAGGAACGGAATATCTCGGAGTTGAAGTCCGTGGTATACTGGAACGCTATCTCAACGTTTATTCCGTTCATATCGCCGGTGAGATAGATAACGTCCGGGTGGAGCACGTCAGCGCCGCGCTTCTTGTTGAGCCACTCAACGTAGCTCTTGATTCCGCCCTCGTACATCATTTCCTCGTAGACCGGATTTTCAGGGTCGCGTGTGTCCTCGAGGGTTATTTTCAGACCGCCGTTAAGGAATGCCTTTTCACGCAGTCTGTCCTGAAGCGTG
>CALBGD010000295.1 GCA_937893735.1 uncultured Clostridia bacterium
TCGGCGGTCAGGTCCTTCCCGAAGAGCCGGACGAGGAAAAGTTCCGCCGCATTGCGAAAGAATTGGGCATTGACGAGGACGAGTACATAGCAGCTATCCACAAGGTAAAGGTAATTCCGAAGCGCCAGATAGAGGCAGCCGCAAATCTGCTGTGGCAGATGGCGAACGCCCTTTCCGAGGTAGGCTATCAGAAGCTGATGGCGCTCGATTCCCAGAAGGGCAAGGATGACCTTGTTAAGGACGTTATAAACAAGTTCACCACCATTGACGACCAGATGACCGACGTTATGACGAATATTCAGAACCTTGAAGCGAACTTCGCGACCATCAAGGATTCTGCAGGAACATCTTCCAAGGCTGTTGAGAGCACGGACGGTATCGTAAAGGCTATCGAGAACGCCTCCACGCAGCTTACGCTCATCGGCTTCAACGCCTCCATCGAGGCAAAGCGCGCAGGCGCAGCGGGAGCAGGCTTCAACGTTATCGCGCAGGAAGTCCGCACGCTTGCTGACAAGAACACCAAGCAGGCTAACGAGGTCGAGAATACCCTCAACCAGATAAAGAAAGCCATCACAGGCATTAATGCACAGCTCAAGTCCTGCAATGATGAGATCATGAAGAATGCCGACGTTATCGAGCAGCTCAAGGCCCTTGTTGACGAGGCAAGCGAGCAGGTAAAGGCACTTAAGTAAGCTGTACCGGGGAACCGGTTCAGATATATTTCCAACAAGAAAGGAAAATACATCATGGCAAACAGATTTATTCTCAATGAAACCTCCTATCATGGCGCAGGGGCAATCGCCAACATCGCTGTTGAAGCGAAGAACAGAGCATTCAAGAAGGCATTCGTATGCTCCGACCCCGACCTCATCAAGTTCGGCGTTACCAAGAAGGTGCTTGATGTGCTGGACAAGGACGGTCTTGCTTATGAGGTATATGACAATATCAAGCCAAACCCCACCATCGAAAATGTACAGACCGGCGTAGAGGCGTTCAAGAAGAGCGGCGCCGATTACCTTATCGCTATCGGCGGCGGTTCCTCCATGGATACTGCAAAGGCTATCGGCATAATCATCAACAACCCCGAGTTCGCTGACGTGCGCTCCCTTGAGGGTGTTGCCGACACCAAGAAGCCCGCTGTTCCGATAATCGCAGTTCCTACCACGGCAGGCACAGCCGCTGAGGTAACCATCAACTACGTTATCACAGATGTTGAAAAGAACCGCAAGATGGTATGCGTTGACCCGCACGATATTCCTGTTGTTGCAGTAGTTGACCCTGACATGATGTCCACTATGCCAAAGGGACTCACCGCAGCCACCGGCATGGACGCCCTCACACACGCTATCGAGGGCTACATCACCAAGGCTGCGTGGGAGCTTTCCGATATGTTCCATCTTAAGGCTATCGAGATAATCTCCAAATCCCTGCGCGGCGCTGTTGCAAACACTCCCGAGGGACGCGAGGGCATGGCTCTCGGTCAGTATGTCGCAGGCATGG
>CALBGD010000296.1 GCA_937893735.1 uncultured Clostridia bacterium
GGACGGATTTCCTTACCGGACTCCACAGCAGGCAGGATATGTTCGAGATGATGAATGATTCGCTTTCTGAAAAGAGCAGTCAGATAAAGGCAGTTTATATGATGGATATTGACAATTTTAAAATGCTCAATGACCACTACGGCCACTCAGCCGGTGATGACTGTCTGCGTAAAATAGGGAAGGCTCTTGTTGATTATGGTAAAAAATTTGATATGTGCTTCTATCGTTACGGCGGTGAAGAGGTGCTTGGCGTGAGCTTCAATGACGAGCGTAAAAGCAATAAAGTTGCGGACGATATCGTAAAGCTTATTTCCGATCTTAACATTGAAAGAAACGACGTGGATACTGGCAGGGTCACTGTAAGTCTCGGATACACAACGGATAATTCACGTTTCGAATGCATGATCGACAGAGCGGACCAGGCAATGTATCAGGCTAAATCAAGCGGAAAAAATCGTGCGGTCTGCTTTGAAACTATGTAAATAAACATACCGTTGCTCTGCGTAAGGCAAAGCCGTCGCTCTGATAATTGTGCGGATAGAAGTATTTTTTGCCTTTTGCCTGCTTCAAGGGCAAAAGACGCTTTTTCGACGGACTGAAAAAAGTCGTCTTGAAAAATTTACCCTGATGTGATATACTATACATAGATTATTTCGAAGTATGTCGAATGGAGTGATTTTATGAAAAAGTCGCCGGTCGAAGTATGGCTCTGGCTGCTTCTTGTAATGAATCCGCACAATCCCAAAACGCTTGCGCTTCTGGAGCATTTCGGCTCTGCTGATATACTGGCGCGTGCGATTAGGGACGGCGAGTGCGAGGGGCTCAGCGATTCAGAGAAGCAGCGCGCCGTAAACACCCGAACGCGCGAAGTGCGTCAGATAATGGAGGAGTGTGGCGCTCATAATATCCGTATCGTCACGCTTGATGACGCGGAATACCCCTCTCTGCTGAAGAATATTTACTCTCCGCCGATCGTTCTGTTTGTCCGCGGCAGTCTTACTTGCCTCAATAACGCAGTATCTCTTGCAGTGGTCGGACCGCGCCGCCCGTCGGAATACGCAGTGCGCGCCGGTGAAAGGCTCTGCACTGAGCTTGTTAAGCTAGGCACTGTTTTGGTCAGCGGACTTGCAGTCGGAATAGATACAGTGGCTCACACCTGCGCAGTCCGTGCGGGAGCCCCGACGATAGGCGTTTTGGCCTGCGGACAGCTCGTGAACTATCCAGCCGAGAACGAGGGGCTGAAAAAGCGTATAGTTGAATGCGGCGGAGCGGTTATATCCGAGCTGCTGCCGCACGCCTCTGTTGACTCGGGATATTTCCAGCAGAGGAACCGCATGATATCCGGACTTGGTATAGGGACCCTGATAGTTGAAGCTTCCACGCGCAGCGGCTGCCTGCTCACCGCAAATCATGCCATTGACCAGGGCCGCGATCTTTTCTGCGTGCCCCCGGGGGACATCACCCGTGAAAGCTGCATGGGAGTTGTTCCATATCTTCGTGACGGTGCGATTCCAGTGTTTGATCATCTGGACATAGTAAAGGAATATATGTGCTATTTTTTCAGCCGTATCGACGCAGACGAGCTGAACGACAGGTACCACAGAAGCCCTGCAAGAAAGCAGGCAGCAAAACAGGATCGCCGATATATCAATGCGCAGTCAAAACAGCCTGTTCAGCAGGAGCCTGTATCCGCTGTGAAAGAATCCATGCAGGAAGAGGCACCGACGCTCTCGGAGGATAAGCTGAATGGTCTGCCGGAAATTCAGGTCAGCCTTTCTAAGCTGGTGGAAAAGTCCCCGTCAACCGTAGACGAGCTTATGGAGCTTTCCGGAGTAACTTACGCACAGGCAGTCGAAGCCCTGACGGAGCTTGAGATAGCAGGTTTGCTTCAATTGATGCCAGATGGAAAATATCATATTGTATAAAAAATCCCCCCGCTTACAGGGGACATCAAAGGGATATAGTCATAAACCCGCATTACAAAAGGAATTGTAGTGCCGCATAACCAACGCAGACCATACCCCAACCAATAATAAGGACGCTTTTCACTGAAAGGCGTCCTTTTTCTATATACTATGGTAGAGGTATTCACCAGACCAGAAATTTAAAGAATATAAAGGAGAGTTTTTATAAGCCCTTTTCTTACGTCCCTATCTGCACATTCTCCAGAACGTTTGGCAGGGAATGCTTGAGTACAAGTGCAAAGTACTCCACAACTTTTTCGGGGTCGTGATCTTCCTTGCCCATAAACTCGTCTATCAGAATGCCAGCGATGGCTTCCGTATAGAAATGGACGAGGAACTCCTTGAATTCCTCCTTTGCGTGTATGTCAAGCCTACGCTCGGTATTCTTAATGATATCCCCGGTAATGCTGATAAAGCACCCGAAGAAAAAACGCTTCATCTGGTTGCGCCCCGTGCTGTCGTAGGCGCAGCGCAGCAAGTGCTTGTTCATCTTTACATAATCCATCACGAACCACAGAACATTCCAGTAAAGTACTTGCAATTTTCTGCATTTGTGATATAATTAAGGATAAGATGATTTCGGCGTCTCTTACCGCTTTCACCGCTTGCAGAACCAACATTTTAGTGGATGGGGTACCGGATGTAAGGGTTGTGATATTGTTTTTCGAAAGCTGATATATCTCTATCACTTGACTTTCGCTGCAACGGTATCTTTTCTTCCTTGCCCACTTACCATAATCTTAAATAAATCGCTTTTCGCTTTTTTTGATGTTGTCATAGTGCCAGTACTTCTCCACAAAGCCGCAAAGCTTGTCCTTTGTGCTGTATGAAGGAACGGCGCCTTGCAGTATTGTTTTAATTCCGGGCATAACGCCATCAAGAAGATTAGCAAGCTGTATTTTGCAATTTATCTTTAGCCGAACATAACGGTGTATTGTCTGCTGAGCAGCTTCAGTTCTGCGTAAAATTCATCGGGCGGATAATATACTGTCATAGAAAACCAATGGTCAATGACATAGCTTGCGATACGGATAGAATCAATTTTATCGGTTTTCGCTTTTCTTAAAGCTGCCGCACAGTATTTTTTCATTATGTAAGGATTTACAATAACAGTAAGAATACCTGCCGAGAGCAGCTTGGTAACAACAACTTGATGATAGCCGCCGGTTGTTTCAAGCACGACTTTGACATCTTCATCGAATGATTTGATGCGCTCTATTAGAGCGTTCAACGCTTGTTCGGTGTGGTCAATGCTGTGCGGAGCTTTCACTACTTCACCATAAGGTCGGAGCATACAAACCGTAATTTTGTGTTTTGAGATATCAATACCTACACTGATCATAGAGTATCCTCCTGTTATAATATATTTACCGGTAAAACCCTACAAGCCACGCAGGGATAGA
>CALBGD010000297.1 GCA_937893735.1 uncultured Clostridia bacterium
GAGTTTAGCCCCCGTAACGTAACTGATTATCGTTGCGATACCCGTAACTCCGCCCGGAGCGATGTTATTCGGCGCGGTGAAGCAGTGCACTCCCAGCGCATAAATTCCCGCGCCGAAAATGATTATCAGCGTATCCAGCACCCAGCGTTTAACCGACTGTAACCGGTCAGACTGCTGTTTCTTTCCTGTCATATCCGTTCACCTCCGCGTTAAACCGGCAGTGCCTCGCATATGGCGCTGAAAAGCTCCTCTATGCGCTCCTCCTGTCCTGAAAGGCTGAGGTACCCGAACAGCGTTTCCAGCGCGGTAGCACGGCGGTATTCCGACGGCTTTGCGCTCTTTGGTACGGAGATCCCGCCCGCATTCCTGCCGCGGCGGAGAATGTCCGATTCCTTTTCGGTGAGCATCGGCTCAATGACCTCCACAGCCTTTGACTGATAGGAAGCGCGCACCTGCTCCACCGCAAGGTCATGCAGCCGTCCGGCGTTCGTATTTCCGTGGAGGACCACCTTACGCCTGACAAGCAGCTCATAAACGCAGTCGCCGTAAAACGCGAGCACATTCGGGCTGTAAGCCGCCGCCTCATGCTCGGTCAGTTGGGTCAGTGCCATCTCATCAACCTTTCAGTATGTAGTATACGCAGCTATACTCCTCGCAGTGAGCGTCAAAAATTCCTGCTTCCTTGCGGAGCTCGCTCATGCCGAGCGAAACGCTGCTGTCCTCCTTGTGGATACCCGCGTATTTCTCCGCGGACTCCACCAGAGGAACGTAATATCCGGCGTGCCAGTCGGATTTCGGCGCGATGTAGAAATCCTGCACCTTCCAGCCCTGCTCCTTCGCCATGACAAGCACCTTGTCCAGCGGGAGTATCTGCCCGAATCTGCGCTGGCAGAAAACCCTCGTGTCAGGCGACGGCTCGGTGAGCCAGCTCACCGCGCGGTAGACAAGCGTGCCGCCCTTTTTCAGCTTCTGCCGGAGCTGCTCCAGCCGCTGCGCGCAGCCGTCAAACTCCACTATCCCGTTGTACCATATCAGGTCGAAGCTCCCGTTTTCGCCCGGGAGCTCAAAGAGCTGCACGGTGGTGGAATCCAGCCCGGCTTCCCTGCCCTGCTCCGCGCGGAATTCATCGGTGAACGCCGCTTTCAGCGTCCCCCCGAATTTCCCTGAAACAAGGCGCGGCGTACACACCTCGTCGCCCACAAAGAGCGACGACTGCGGTCTGATACTGCCAAGCATTGAGAGCACCTGCTCTGCCGTGGCACTGCTGCCCGGCGACGAGCGGTCTAACTGACGGAGCAAAACGCTGATCAGATTCATTTTTGTTACCTCAGAAACAACAGCTTCTCACGGTTATCTTACATAGTTGAACTCGAAGTCGTAGATGGAAACGAGGTCGTCCTCCTGTATCCCCTGCTTCTCCAGCTCGTCGATTATGCCGCTGGAGCGGAGAACGCGCTGGAAATACTGGAGGCTCTCGTAGTCCTCCATATTGCAGGTGGAGAGGATAGGCGCCATGAACGGTGCGTCCACAACGTAAACCCCGTCTATCTTCTGGACGGTGAAGCTGTGCTTCTCATTCTCCATCTCCTGAAGCTCCGCGAGCGTCAGCGGCTGAACCTCGAATCTCTTGGGCGGAGGAAGCTTTGAAAGCTCCTCTGCTACGCAGTCCATGAGCTCGTCCGTTCCCTGAGTGGTCGCTGCGGAAATCGCAAAGAACGGAAGCCCCTTGCCCTCGATATACGCGCGGAGGTCTGCTATCTGCTCCTCTGTCGCCATATCGGATTTGTTCGCCGCAACTATCTGCGGGCGCTCCGCGAGCTCCTCGGAAAAGTTCGCAAGCTCAAGGTTTATCTTCTCGAAATCATCCTTAGGATCGCGGCCCTCGATTCCGGAAACATCCAAAACATGGACTATCAGGCGGCAGCGCTCAACGTGCCGCAGGAATGCGTGACCTAAGCCTACGCCCTCGCTCGCACCCTCGATAAGTCCGGGGATATCAGCCATTACGAACGACTGCTCGCCGCGCTTTACAACTCCGAGAACCGGGGTGAGCGTGGTGAAGTGGTAGTTCGCGATTTTCGGCTTTGCCGCGCTGACAACGCTTACCAGCGTGGATTTACCGACATTCGGGAATCCGACAAGTCCAACGTCCGCAAGGAGCTTCAGCTCCAGCACGACATCGAACGCTTCTCCCGGGAATCCGGGCTTTGCGAAGCGCGGTATCTGGCGAGTCGGGGTCGCGAAATGGGAGTTGCCCCAGCCGCCTCTGCCGCCCTTAGCGACAACCACAGGCTCGTCATCGGAGATATCCGCCATGATACGCCCGGTGTGGGCGTCCTTGACGATGGTGCCGCGCGGCACGCGGATAACGGTAGGCTCCATGGACTTGCCGGAGCAGCGCTTTGCGCCGCCGGGCTCGCCGTCGGGAGCGATATATTTCTTCTTATAGCGGAAGTCGATAAGCGTTGAAAGGTTATCGTCAGCGACAAAAACAATGTCGCTTCCCTTTCCGCCGTCGCCGCCGTCGGGACCTCCGGCGTTAACGTACTTCTCGCGGTGGAATGTCACCGCACCGTTGCCGCCGTTGCCTGCTTTTATGGAAATTTCGACCTTATCTACAAACATTTCTGCCGCCTCACTTTCGTATTGTACTATCTGTTATGCCTTGATCCGTGCGGAATAATCAGCTTAATTTCAGGTAAAAATTAAGCCGGATTTGTGCAATCCGGCTTATTTGATCTGAGATTGCAGAAATTAGTCAGCGTAAACGCTTACCTGCTTCTTATCTCTGCCGAGGCGCTCAAACTTAACGGTACCGTCAATCAGAGCGAACAGTGTATCGTCAGAACCCTTGCCTACATTGTTGCCGGCATGGATATGGGTTCCTCTCTGTCTTACCAGAATGGAGCCAGCGGAAACTGCCTGCATATCAGCGCGCTTTACGCCAAGTCTCTTGGACTCGGAATCACGGCCGTTCTTGGTAGAACCCATACCTTTTTTATGAGCGAAATACTGTAAATCAATTCTAATCATTGTAATATCCTCCTGTTATCATTTTCCGGAACTTATGTTCCGTATCTCAACCTTTACCCCGGGATAATCCTCTGAAATTCCCTCCATATGGACGCGGAAGGAATCCAGCAGCTTTTCGCTGGGGTCGTCAGAATCGTTCAGGCGAAGCACGATATCATTCTCCCCTACTGACACGTCGGCGTCAGCATGGAAGAAATCAGTTATCGTATTGCAGACCAGCATCACAGAGGAACTGACCGCCGAGCAGACAATATCGTTCCCCGCTTCTCCGTAGCCGGCGTGACCGGTCACTTCGAATCCGCGGAGGCTGCCGCCCTGCCTGAAAAAAACAAC
>CALBGD010000298.1 GCA_937893735.1 uncultured Clostridia bacterium
GGTCCTCATGGTGAGTATCGGGATGAGTATCATCATTATAAAGAACATCCACAGGAAAACGTACTGCATATCTGCGGAGCCGCTGGTAAGGCAGGTTATCCACAGGAACAGTCCGGAGAACCCATAGAATACCGCAAGGTAAACGTAACCCAGCGGAGATGTGAAATAGGACGCGAATTCGCGCTTTAAGATTGCAGTCATTTCCGCGCACCTCCGTTGTCGATATTGCCGTAGAAGTCGCCGGTGGTGAGCTTCAGGAAGATCTCCTCAAGGGTGAGTTCGCTGCTTCTCATCAGGAGTATCGGGTAATTTCTCGCCGCCATGCGCTTGAATACCTCGCGGCGGATATCACAGCCCTCCTCGGCGTTGAGCTCATACTCGCCGATGGTCTTGTCTATCGTGCGGTTGAGGTGCACCTCCACCATCTGCGGGATCTGCTCCAGCAGAGCCTTTACCTCCTTGGTGGGACCCTCCACCTGAATAGTCAGCTTGTGGTCCGCAGACAGGTTGTGCGAAAGGTGCTCGGTGGTGTCGTTCGCTACCAGCTTTCCGCGGTCGATGACGACTATCCTGTCGCACACCGCCTGAACCTCGGACAGAATGTGCGAGGAAAGAATTACCGTGTGGTTCTTTCCCAGCTTCTTTATCAGGGTGCGTATCTCGATTATCTGCTTCGGGTCAAGACCTACGGTCGGCTCGTCAAGGATAAGCACCTTGGGATTGCCGACAAGCGCCTGCGCAAGCCCCACACGCTGCTTGTAGCCCTTGGAAAGGTTGCGGATAACACGTCCGGAGACCTCGTTTATCTTGACAAGATTGCATATTTCAGCAAGGTGGGAGCGCTTCGGCAGCTTGCACTTTTTCAGGCTGTAAACGAAGCTCAGGTACTCCATTACCGTCATATCAAGGTAAAGCGGAGGCATTTCCGGCAGGTAGCCGATGTCCTTCTTCGCCCTTACCGGGTCCTCTAAGATATCAACGCCGTTTATCAGCGCCTGCCCTCCCGAGGACGACAGATACCCGGTCAGCATATTCATCGTGGTGGATTTTCCAGCGCCGTTGGGGCCGAGGAATCCAAGGATCTCGCTCTCCCCTGCGGAAAAGCTTATTCCGTCCACTGCGAGCTTGCTGCCGTAGCTTTTGCTCAGATTTTTTACTTCGATCATTATAATGTCCTTTTCCGCATAAATACGGTATGTTATGTGGCATATTTTCCGCAATATGGCAGATATATGCCCATGCACATATCATCTTATCACACTAAAGTGATGAAACTGTGAATTAACCATGAATATGCAGTAAAATGTTAACTTAGCCTATCTCAGCGGTGAGCTTCTCGACTGCCTTGTTCATGCGCGTGAGAGTATCCTGCTTTCCGAGGATCTTGGCAAGCTCCACGCCGCCGCCCGGAGTTACCGCCTTGCCGCTCAGAGCAACGCGCAGCGGGTAGAGGTACAGTCCGTTCTTCACGCCGTCAGCCTCTATCTGCTTGAAGAGCGCATCGTGAATGTTCTCAGCAGTGAAATCCTCAACTCCCTCAATGACCGGAATGAGCTTCTTAAGCGCTTCAAGGGAGGTCTGCGGAGTGGTCTTCATCTTCTTGCTGACGTACATAT
>CALBGD010000299.1 GCA_937893735.1 uncultured Clostridia bacterium
TATAATGTCATTCGTTGCGGAATATTTCTACTGCTTTGAGGGCTGGCTGACTGACCCCGGCTCCTCGTATATGTTTATGATACTGTGCATTACTGCCCAGACAATATGCGCCGAATTTATATGCTTCTCTCTGGGCGCAAAACACAGAATTGCAGTTATGCTGGCGGCTTCGCTGGGAACCGGCACGGTCTTTTCAGCTATGCTGTGGTGGAACCTGTACATCAGCATGGACAGTAACAGTGAAGCGCTGCGCTCTGCAATGATATTCAATATGCTTCCGCTGGTGACCGGAGCAGTACTGCTGGCGTTCCAGCTTATGTTCACCGGTTTTTCCGGCAGAATGAAAGCCAAGACCATTCAGTAATTTCACATTAACCATGCCGTCCGGTGAAATATTCCGGGCGGCATTTCATTTCCACCCGGATTTTTTCAAAAATCTGTGAATTACCCCTTGATTTTTTCTGAAAAAGGTGTATAATAGAATTAGCACTCAAAGAGCAAGAGTGCTAAAAACGTTAAAAACGGCATATTACCGATAGATACAAGGAGATGTTTACAATGGCAGAAACAAAAGAATTCAAGGCGGAATCCAAGCGCCTGCTTGAAATGATGATCAACTCGATCTACACGCACAAGGAGATATTCCTGCGCGAGCTTATCTCCAACGCAAGCGACGCGATGGACAAGCTGTATTTCAAGTCCATGAGCGAGAACACGGGCATCACACGTTCCGACATGGCTATAAAGCTGGAAGTCAACAAGGACGACAGAAAACTGATAATCACCGATAACGGTATCGGAATGACAAAGGACGAGCTGGAAAACAACCTCGGCACCATCGCAAAATCCGGCTCGCTGGCGTTCAAGAATGAAAACGAAAAGACCGAGGACGTCAACATCATCGGTCAGTTTGGTGTTGGATTCTACTCCGCGTTCATGGTCGCAAAGAAAGTTACCGTTATTTCCAAGGCTTACGGCGCCGATACCGCCTATATGTGGGAAAGCGAGGGCGTTGACGGCTACACCATCTCCGAGGCGCAGAAGGACGACCACGGCACTCAGATAATCCTTGACATCAAGGACAACGCCGAGGAGGAGAACTACGACGAGTTCCTCACGCCGTACAAGATAAAACAGCTTGTAAAGAAGTACTCCGACTATATCCGCTACCCCATCAAGATGGATATGGAGCACGAAAAGCTCAAGGAGGGCTCCAAGGACGAGTATGAAAAGGAGATCGTCACCGAGACCCTCAATAGCATGACGCCTATCTGGAAGAAGTCCAAGAGCGAAATCAAGGACGAGGAATACAACCAGTTCTACAAGGATAAGTTCTACGATTTCGAGGATCCGCTGGTGCATATCCACACCCGCACCGAGGGCACCGCGACCTACACGGCGCTGCTGTATATCCCGGCAAAGGCTCCCTACGACTACTACTCCAAGAACTTTGAGAAGGGGCTTCAGCTTTACTCCAGCGGCGTGCTCATCATGGACAAGTGTGCTGACCTGCTTCCTGACTATTTCAGCTTCGTAAGAGGTCTGGTGGACAGCGAGGATCTTTCGCTGAACATCTCCCGTGAAATGCTCCAGCACGACCGTCAGCTCAAGCTCATCGCCAAGAGCCTTGAAAAGTCTATCCGCAACGAGCTGAAAAAGCTCCAGAAGAACGACCGCGAGAAATACGAGAAGTTCTTTGACGCGTTCGGAACTCAGCTCAAATACGGCATTTACGAGAGCTTCGGCGCGAACAAGGAGAACCTCCAGGATCTGCTGATGTTCAAGAGCAGCTTCGGCGGCTACGTTACTCTGGAGGAGTACGTTTCCAGAATGAAGGAGGAGCAGAAGTACATCTACTTCGCAAGCGGAAGCAGCATTGCCCGCATAGAGGCGCTCCCGCAGACCGAAATGGTTCGCGACAAGGGCTACGAGATACTCTACTTCACTGACCACGTTGACGAATTCACAATGCAGATGATGCATGATTTCAACGGCAAGGAGTTCAAGTCGGTATCCGCAGACGACCTCGGACTTGAAACTGACGCGGAAAAGGAAGAGATCAAGAAGGCAGAGGAGGACAACAAGGGTCTGTTCGACCTGATGACCGAGAAGCTCGGCGGAAAGGTTAAGGCCGTTAAGCTGTCCCAGCGCCTGAAAACTCACCCTGTATGCATAACCAGCGAGGGTATGCTCTCCGTTGAGATGGAAAAGGTGCTCTCCGCAATGCCTGACGAGCAGGCTCACAGCGCAAAGGCTGAGAAGATCCTTGAGATCAACGCTTCCCACCCGATATTTGAAAAGCTGAAGAAGCTCTACGCCGATGACAACAAGGACAAGGTCGCTGAATACGCCGATATTCTGTATTCACAGGCTCTTCTCATCGAGGGTATGCCTATCGAGAACCCCGTTGAATTCACAAACAAGCTGTGCGAGATCATGGCTGAATAATCAGAATACCAAAGGCGCTCCAGAAACCGGAGCGCCTTTTTTATGTTTTATCGCAAAAAAATCCCCCTCCAAACGGAGAGGGATTTTATTATAAATCAAACAAGCTCAATAATTGCCATCTCGGCAGCGTCGCCGCGGCGCGGACCGATCTTGTAAATTCTTGTGTAACCACCGTTCTTGTCAGCGTACTTCGGAGCGATCTCGTCGAATACCTTCTTAGCAACATCTTCCTTAGTAACGTATGAAAGAACCTGACGCTTGGTGTGAAGTGTGTTAACCTTGCCAAGTGTGATCATCTTTTCTGCTTCTGCGCGAACTTCCTTCGCACGGGTAACGGTAGTCTCGATCTTACCGTTCTCCAGCAGGAATGTAACCATGCCTCTGAGCATTGCATTTCTGTGGTCGCTGGGTCTGCCCAGCTTTCTTGTTCCCGGCATATTTCCATTCTCCTTTCAATAGGAATGTATTATCGGCTCAGTCAGTTGCCTGACGTCCGGATCAGTTGTTTTCTTCAGAGGGTGTGAGGTCGAATCCGAGAGAGTTCAGCTTAGCCTTAACCTCGTCGAAAGACTTCTTACCCAGGTTTCTGACCTTCATCATGTCCTCCGGGGACTTGTTGATGAGGTCATCTACTGTGTTGATACCAGCGCGCTTGAGGCAGTTGAAAGAACGAACGGAAAGTTCAAGCTCTTCAATAGTCATCTCAAGCACCTTGTCCTTGCGGTTCTCTTCCTTCTCGACCATCAGCTCAGGCTGCTCAGAATCATCAGAGAGATCCGCAAACAGCTTGAGACGCTCGATAAGGATCTTAGCCGCATAGGAAACGGCTTCCTTAGCGGAGATCGTACCGTCGGTCCAGATCTCGATGATGAGCTTCTCAAAATCGGTTCTCTGACCAACGCGGGTATTTTCAACAGTGTAGTTGCACTTCAGGACAGGAGTGTAGATACTGTCAATCGGGATAACTCCAATAACAGGCTGGAGCTGCTCTTTGTTGAGTTCAGCAGAAACATAGCCTCTGCCTCTATCCAGCGTGATATCCATGAACAGCTTTGCGCCGGCACCCAGCGTAGCGATGTGCATACCGGGATCGAGGATCTCTACCTCGCTGTCGGTCTTGATATCGCCGGCTGTTACCTCGCCCTCGCCCTCTGCTTCGATGTAGATGGTCTTGGGTGCTTCGCCGTACATTTTAGCTCTGAGTCCCTTGATGTTGAGGATCAGCTCTGTAACGTCCTCCTTAACGCCGGGGACCGTGGAGAATTCGTGCTGAACGCCGTCGATCTTCACAGATGTGGCTGCAACGCCGGGCAGGGAGGAGAGGAGCACTCTTCTCAGGCTGTTGCCGAGCGTGTTGCCGTATCCGCTCTGAAGCGGTTCGAGAACGAACATTCCATAGGTTCCGTCTGAGCGTAATTTTGAGGTTTCGATATTGAGCTTTTCGATTTTTTCAAGCATTTGGTACCCTCCACAAGTTCTCGTCTGTTAATTATCCTGTGCTTATTGCCATATTCGCTGTTAATTTTAAATCACACTCTGCCCGTGCCGCAGCTATATAACATAGCATTGGCACAGTTTAGTGCTGTTAAACAGCAATTGCAGACTATGAATTAAAAATAACTGCACTAAATATCTGTATGCTTCTATGCTATTATTTAGAATACAGCTCGATAATTAAGTGTTCAGCGATGTCGTAGTCAAGCTCTTCACGCTGGAACTGACGGAGTACCTTAGCTGTGCCTGCCTCCTTGTTAACTTCGAGCCAGAGGGGAGTAACTCTGCCGCCAGCAACTTCGGCGATCTGCTCGAACTTCTTGCTCTTCTTGCTGTTCTCGTGCAGGGAGATAACGTCGCCTACCTTAACTCTGTAAGAGGGGATATCAACTCTCTTGCCGTTCACACAGAAATGACCGTGAGAAACAAGCTGACGAGCCTCGCGTCTTGTGCAAGCCATGCCCATTCTGAAAACAACGTTGTCCAGTCTGGACTCAAGGAGCTTGAGGAGGTTCTCACCGGCGATACCCTCTTCCTTGGTAGCCAGCTCATAGTAGTGATAGAACTGCTTCTCGAGGACGCCATAGATGAACTTGAGCTTCTGCTTCTCCTTGAGCTGGGAAGCGTACTCAGACTCTTTCTTTCTCTTGTTTCCGTTGGGGTTTCTGTTGGACTTCTTGTCATAGCCCAGAACTGCGGGGCTGAGGTCCAGTGCTCTGCATCTCTTTAAAATCGGATCGCGATTAACTGCCATTGTAATTTTCCTCCGTTATTCAATAGTAATATCGGCTTTGCAGGTAGTCTGCTATGCCGACGCCGAGTAAACGAACAGCTCGGTTCTGTTCAGTGATTATACACGTCTTCTCTTGGGGGGACGGCATCCGTTGTGGGGGATCGGAGTAACGTCCTTGATGAGCTTAACCTCAAGACCTGCTGCCTGAAGAGCTCTGATAGCTGCCTCACGACCTGCGCCGGGGCCCTTAACGAAAACCTCAACAGTCTTAAGACCGTGCTCCATAGCTGCCTTAGCTGCAACATCTGCTGCTGTCTGAGCTGCGAACGGTGTGGACTTTCTGGAGCCTCTGAAGCCCAGTCCGCCTGCGCTTGCCCATGAAAGAGCGTTGCCCTGAAGGTCGGTAATAGTAACGATTGTGTTGTTGAATGTAGACTGGATATGAGCTGCACCGTTCTCGATGTTCTTGCGCTCACGGCGTCTGCGTACAACCTGCTGCTTGCCCTTGGTTGCTGCCATTAT
This sequence comes from uncultured Clostridia bacterium, assembly GCA_937893735.1. Taxonomy (GTDB): domain Bacteria; phylum Bacillota; class Clostridia; order Oscillospirales; family Ruminococcaceae; genus CAG-115. Next base: position 5,198 of record CALBGD010000299.1, read on the forward strand.
TATACCACCTTTCTGTGATTACTTCTTCTTGTTAGCAATAGTCTTCTTGGGACCCTTGCGAGTTCTTGCGTTGGTCTTTGTTCTCTGACCACGGCAGGGAAGACCCTTGCGATGACGGGTTCCGCGGAAGCAGTTGATCTCCACGAGGCGCTTGATGCTGAGAGCAACAGTTCTTCTGAGATCGCCCTCTACAACATAGCCGTGGTCGATTACTTCACGGATCTTGGCTTCTTCTTCGTCGGTGAGATCCTTGACGCGGGTGTCAGGATTAACGCCGGCCTTAGCCAGAATATCATTTGCAGACTTTCTGCCGATGCCGTAAACATAGGTCAGGCCTATCTCTACGCGCTTCTCCTTGGGCAGGTCCACACCAGCAATTCTTGCCATACTTTTTCCTCCTCTTGAATGGGATCAGGGTTTATCAGCCCTGTCTCTGCTTGTGCTTAGGTTCAACACAGATAACCATAACTTTACCCTTGCGCTTGATTACCTTGCACTTGTCGCACATGGGCTTAACTGAAGGTCTAACTTTCATTGAAATACCCTCCTTTGGGATAGTTTACTCTGCCACGATCACTTGGCGCGCCAGGTGATCCTGCCTTTCGTCAGGTCGTAAGGCGACATTTCAACGGTCACTTTGTCACCGGGCAGTATGCGAATGAAGTTCATTCTCAGCTTGCCGCTGATGTGAGCCAGGATCTTATGACCGTTTGAAAGCTCCACCTTGAACTGTGCGTTGGGCAGTGCTTCCAGAATAACGCCTTCAACTTCTAATACATCTTCTTTAGACAAGCTATTCACTCTCCTCGGCGATGTTCAGGCTGAGTGCACGGAGTGTGCTTCTGAGCCTTTTATCCGTAAGTCCGGGGACCTCGATAGTCCTGTCGGTTTTCCGGATGTGTTTCAGGTTCTTTTTCTTCGGGGCGGCGAGTCTGCGCTCTTTCCCGTCTGCGAGATAAGCGTATCTCCCGTCAGCGTCCGTGACAACGAAGCATTGTCCGCAGTCATGCCCCGCGGCGCTGATTACTACCATGCCGACTGTTATTTCCATACTCTCAGTGTTCCGGCTGCGTGAGAATGATCGGCGCACCGTCAGTAATGGCAACAGTGTTTTCGAAGTGAGCGCTGAGGCTTCCATCTGTGGTAACAACCGTCCAGCCGTCGCCGAGGACGATGTTATCAGGGGAGTTCGTGTTCACCATCGGCTCGATGGCGATCGTCATTCCCTTGCAGAGTCTTGGACCTCTGCCCGGACGCCCGAAATTCGGTACCTCGGGATCCTCGTGCATCTCACGACCGATGCCGTGACCGATATACTTGCGGCAAACCGCATATCCGTTCGCTTCAACGTGGGTCTGTATCGCATTGGAGATATCGCCGATCCTGTTTCCTGCTACTGCCTGTTCGATGCCCTTGTACAGAGCCTCTTCAGTGACTTTCAGCAGGCGGTCAGCCTCCTCTGAGACCTTTCCCACACGGAAGGTCCTGGTATTGTCACCCATGAAACCGTTGAGTTCAGCAACGATATCACAGGAAATGATGTCTCCCTCTTTAAGGATAACCTTTTTAGAGGGAATGCCGTGGATAAGCTGCTCGTTTATAGAGAAGCAGTTATGCCCCGGAAATCCGCCATAGCCCTTGCACGGTGATGAACCGCCGTGAGAAACAACATAATCATTGACGATCCTGTCCAGTTCCCATGTTGAGATGCCTGGAACAGCGTTCCTGCCTGCGAGCTCGAGTGCCTGTGCGGCAAGCTCTCCGGCTTTGAGCATAGCTTTAAGCTCTGTTGGATTTTTAACTGTAATCATTTAAGTCACGCTTTTCTGAATGAATCAGCCCTTGACAGCTGCCAGAGTAAGTCTGGAGGTGTCTGCGATCTCCTGCTGACCCTCAACGGTAACGAGCTTTCCTCTTGCGGCATAGAAGTCCTTGAGGGGAGCTGTCTTTTCGTGATAGGTCTTGAGGCGGCTGATAACAGTCTCAGGCTTGTCGTCAACTCTCTGTACGACCTTTGCGCCGCAAGCGTCGCAGATGCCCTCGACCTTTGTGGGTTTGTATTCAATGTGATAAGAATTTCCGCAGCCCTCGCAAACGCGTCTGCCGGACATTCTTGCTGTGATGGCCTCGTCAGGAACATGGATCTCGATGACCTTATCGATATTCACGCCCATCTTCTCAAGCGCCTCAGCCTGTGCAACAGTTCTGGGGAAGCCGTCGAGAATAAAGCCGTTCTTTGCGTCGTCCTCTGCGATCCTGTCCTTGAGAATTCCGATAACGACCTCATCGGGCACCAGATCGCCCCTGTCCATATATGCCTTGGCTGCAAGACCAGCGGGTGTGCCGTTCTTAACTGCCTCGCGGAGCATATTGCCAGTGGAGATAGCCGGGATATTCAGCTCTTTGCAGACTACCTCAGCCTGAGTTCCCTTACCTGCGCCGGGAGCGCCTAAAAAAATCAGATTCATGGTGATCTCCTATTCGCATTTCGTCTGTTGGAACGAACCCGTCACTCCCGCCGGGAAGCCCGGCAGGAGAGCGGGGAATTTTTAATCAAGGAAGCCGGGGTGATGACGCATCATTATCTGGCTCTCGAGAGTTCTTACAGTCTCAAGTGCAACACCGACAACGATGAGGATCGTTGTGCCGCCGATGCTGATTCCGCTGAGTGACGGAACGCACAGTGCCAGAATGATCGGGAATATTGCCACGATACCGAGGAATATAGCGCCGACCAGCGTTATTTTATTGAGAGACCTGTAAATGTAATCAGCAGTCGGCTTGCCGGGACGGATACCCGGGATACCGCCGTTGTTCTTTTTCAGGTTGTTTGCGATCTCAATAGGATTGTATGTGATAGACACATAGAAATAGTTAAATGCAATGATGAGCAGGAAGTAGATGACCGCATACAGGGGACTGCTCTGGCTGAACAGCCTTACAAAGCCGTCCCAGAATGTGTCGCCCGTGCCCTTTATGCCAAAGAAGAAGCATATAGTCTGCGGAAGGCTCATCAGTGACATTGCAAAGATGATAGGCATAACGCCGGACATCGCAACCTTTATCGGGATGTGAGTCGACTGACCGCCGTACATCTTTCTGCCTACAACGCGCTTCGCGTACTGGATCGGGATCCTGCGCTCTGCGTTCGTCATCATGATAACGAACCACACCATAGCGATGAATATCACGATCGCGAGCAGAACGAAACCGATGTTAGCGAGGTCGTTTCTGCAAAGCGTGATGAAGTACTCAACAGCACTCGGCAGGCCAGAGATGATACCTGCGAACAGGATCATCGAGATACCGTTGCCGATGCCCTTCTCATTGATACGGTCGCCCAGCCAGATGATCATGGACGCACCTGCAACGAAGCAGGATACGATAACGATTGCAGCCAGGACGATCGAGAACATATCAGAGGAGGTATCGTAGATATCACCGTACTTCAGGATAGCGATATGTCTGCCGTTTTCGTCAGTCGTACCGTTTCTCAGCGTGAAGTAGAACGCGAGAGCCTGGAGCACTGCGATAGCAAGCGACGCGATCTTTGTGATCGTGTTGAGCTTCTTTCTGCCCTCTTCTCCCTCTTTCTGGAGTTTCTCCAGATGAGGGATAGCAACAGCGAGCAGCTGAATGATAATCGACGCATTGATATAAGGCGTGATCGACATTGCCAGCAGTGTACCCTTTCCAAGAGAGCCGCCGGTCATTACATCAAGGTAATTGAGCAGTGACGCACCGCTCATCATTGTGCTGATGGCGGAGTTGTCGAGGAAAGGAACGAAGATATTGGAGCCTAAACGGAAAAGGATGATGATGAACAGTGTGTACAAAATCTTTTTACGCAGCTGCGTGTCCATCCACGCATTACGAAAGACCTGAAACATTAGATCACCTCTGCCTTTCCGCCTGCCTTTTCAATTTTTTCCTGCGCGCCAGCAGTGAACTTAGCAGCCTTAACAGTAAGGCTCTTTGTAAGCTCGCCGTTGCCGAGGATCTTGATTCCGTCCTTTGCGTCCTTGAGCGCACCGCTCTCAACAAGAGCAGCAGCGTCAACAACGGCACCGTTCTCGAAACGTGCCTCCAGGTCGGATACGTTTACAGTTGCATATTCAACCGCAAAGATGTTGTGGAAACCTCTCTTAGGGATTCTTCTCTGGAGAGGCATCTGACCGCCTTCAAAGCCAGGTCTGATAGAGCCGCCGGAACGTGCCTTCTGACCCTTGTGACCCTTGCCGGCTGTCTTACCGTTGCCGGAGCCGTGACCACGGCCGATACGCTTAACGTCCTTTACAGAGCCTTCAGCGGGCTGTAATTCGTAAAGCTTCATAACTTTGCACCCCCTAGTAATGGATTAAGTTTTGTTATAGTTTTTTGGAAGCGGGAGCCCCGCCCCTGGAAATCAATCAA
>CALBGD010000300.1 GCA_937893735.1 uncultured Clostridia bacterium
GGTCAACACGCTCCAGAATATGGAGTTCTCAAAGAAGCTCATTGAAAAGGACGGCGAGGGAGAGAACGTTATTTTCTCTACCACAAACTACCATGTTTACCGCTCGGGAATGTACGAGAATGAAGCCGGGCTCCACGCCGAGGGGATAGGCAGCAAGACGAAATGGTACTTCTGGAGCAACGCGTTTATACGTGAGTTCATCGCGCTGCTGGTGAATGGCGCGAAAAAGCACGCAGCGAATATTGTGGTGCTGCTGATGCTGAGCCTGATGAGCGGCTGTGCGGCTTATGCTTCGATGGTATGATGGAGTTCGAAAAGGTGGCATTATGAAAATAGAAAAGTGCATAAAATCATCATTTACGGTTATAGGCAAAGAGGGCTCAACATCTGACGGCAAGGGATTTATTCAGAAATTATGGGAAAGCGCCAATTCTCATTTCAGCGAAATACGTGACCTGGCGAAAAGAAATGCTGACGGAGAGCTGAGCGGAGTGTGGGGCATAATGTCTGACTTTTCGCGTTCATTCAGACCGTGGGAGAATAATTTCAGCCAGGGTTTATATCTTGCCGGAGTGGAATGCATTGATTGCGCAGAGGCTCCGGAGGGGTGGACAAAATGGGTGATTCCGGGGTATGAGTATCTCCGTGTGGAATGTGAAAGCGTGGATATATTCCCTAAGATGATAGAATATCTGCGTGAAAATAAAATCAGTTTAGCCGGAGCAGTGCATGACTTTACCGACCCGAAAACAGGAAAGAACTATATGTTTTTCCCGATAGGCCGGGAATAAATCAAGTCCGGACGTTAGCCGCGTCTGTAATAGATACATGAAAGTGAGAACTATGAATGGCAGATATAATTGATAAAAAAGCGTTCAATAAGCAGCTTATAAGACTTGCGCTTCCAAAGCCTTATGCTTGCATTAGTCGCCGCCTGTGACGCTCTTATGCTCGGGCAGGTTGAGCAGAACGAAATGACGGCTGTGTCCCTTGCAACGCAGGTGCAGTTCGTGCAGAATATGTTTATCAGCGGCGGAACAGCCGCCGGAGCTGTGCTTGGAGCGCAGTACTGGGGTAAACGCGACAGCGGCTCGATAGAATGGATATTCGGAATGATGCTTCGGTTCTGCGGCATATTTTCGCTGATATTTTTCGCAGCGTGCGAGCTTATGCCGTCGGAACTCATGCGGATTTTTACATCTGATACGGAACTGATAAAAATTGGCGCAGATTATCTCAGGATAGCAGGATTTTCTTACCTTATCACAGGCATTTCGCAATGTTATCTTACCATAATGAAAGTAACAGACCACGTAAAGGCAAGCGCGGCAATAAGTACTGGCGCAGTTGTTATGAATATTGTTTTCAATGCCGTGCTTATCTTTGGATTGGTGGGTATCCCTGCAATGAATTCAAGGGGAGCGGCTCTTGCTACAACGATTTCAAGAGTGATAGAACTTGCGGTATGTATTGCGGTTTCATCGGGGAAAGAACATATCCGTCCCGTGATGAAAAAGCTCCTGCACGGCAACAAGGCTCTTGGCCGTGATTTCAGGAAGCAGTGTCTGCCGCTGATGGGCGGAATGCTGTGCTGGGGGATCGGTTTTACGTCCTACACTGCGATAATGGGACACGTCGGCACTGATGCCGCGGCAGCAAATTCAGTGGCCGCTGTATTCCGTGACCTCATATGCTGCCTGTGCAACGGAATAGGCACAGCCGCAGGAATAATGGTCGGAAACGAGCTGGGCGCGGGAAATCTTAAAAGGGGAAAGGCCTACGGAATAAGGCTGAAAAACATATCTTTCGTGACCGGATTTATTTCTATGGGACTTGTGCTTGCGCTTATCCCTGTCGTTGTAAATACCGTAAGGCTCACCGATGAGGCCAGAAGCTACCTTGTTGGAATGATGATAATTATGGCGGTGTATATGGTGGGGCGATGCGTGAATACCATTACCATCAACGGAGTGCTTGACGGCGGCGGAGATACCCTGTTTGATATGTACAGCCTTATTGTGGCAATGTGGGTTATTGCGATACCTCTCGCGCTGTTAAGCGCATTTGTGTGGCACCTGCCTGTCCTTGTGGTCTATGCCTGTACCTGCGTTGACGAGGTCGGAAAAATCCCGTGGGTAATGATAAGATTTAAAAAATACAAGTGGGTGAGGAATCTGACCGAAAATCATCATGAAAAGGAATTCTGAAGATCTGATACACCGCTGAAAATACTAAGTGAGCCCGGACATTATCCGGGCTTCTGCTTTTACCACTTGTTTCCGAAGTTGCATATCTGGAGCGCCGCGCCGTCCTCCATGAGTGTAAATCCGCACTTCTGGTAGAACGCCGCGTTTTTGCGTTCCTCCGGCATTACCTCGATGTACAGATAATCGCGGTATTTTTTCTTTGTCAGCTCTATCATCTGGCTTGCGATGCCCTTTCCGTGGTATTCCGGATTAACTAAAACGTAGTGGATATACGCGGTCAGCTCTCCGTCGTCAAGCACGCGGGCAAGCCCGACAAGCTGGTTTCCGTCCCACGCGGTGATTACCGTCGATGAACCCATAAGCGCCTTGTAAAGCCTCCCGGGGTACTGCCCTGAGATCCAGCCGACTGAAAGGAATAATTCCTGAACCTGTTCCTGTGTGAATTTTTTCTGCTCGGTAAATTCTATCATAATGCTTCCTTTCCTGATGTCAGATTCCCAGTATAATCGTAGCCGCACAGTACAGCAGAAATACGCCGAGAATGATGTTTATGCACCTGTAATGCCTGCCGTAAAACGAGCTTATCCTAACGCCGAGGAACGCCCATGTAAGGCTTGCGATACTGCCGATCATGACCGTGAATGCTCCTGCCAGAGCAAGTCCCCAAACAGATTTTATGTTCGGAATATAATACGCGCTCAGCAGGGTAGAGATGTAGAAATATATCTTGACGTTGACAAGCTGAAGCAGGAACCCCTCAAGGAACGTCGGCTTTTTTTCAGTGCTGTCAGTAGTGAAGCGGCTGCGCATAATGTGTATCGCGAGCCATATCATGTACGCAGCGCCTATGTATTTCAGCACAGCCAGAAGCGGTGTGAACACCTGCGACAGCAGGCACAGAAGGATCGTGCAGAGCGCCTGCACGGCGGCGTATCCGGTGCATATCCCTGCGATGAGCCGGCGGCTGTTTTTCCAGCCGTGCTTGCTTGTGGTATTGAGGGAAAGGATATTTCCGGGACCGGGAGTGAACGAGCACACAAGCATATATCCCAGAAGCGAGGATAATTCCATGAGTTAGATCTCCGTTCTTTTTTTGAACATTATACTCCGCCCGCAGTGGATTTTCAAGTAACTAATAATTTTAATATCGGCTCTTTTATTTGTAATCGCACTTCTGGCAGTGTATCATCATATTTCCGGAGTCCTCCTTGTAGAAAGCACCCGACCATTTGCAGATACTCTGCAAAATCGGCACCACGGAAACTCCTTTTTCTGAGAGCGTGTATTCCACCCGGGGCGGAATTTCATCGTAGGATTTCCTTATCACGATGTCGTTTGCAATAAGTTCCTTCAGTGAAGCCGCAAGGACCGCGTCCGTGATGTTGCCCATTTCCTTTCTGAGTTCGCTGTACCGCAGAACTTTTTTAGCCGCGAGCACGCAGATTATCCGGGAATTCCACTTGCCGCCGAACACCTCAAGACCATATTCCAGCGGACAGCGAATATCCTTTTCAAGTTTTCTCTGATACATGGAAACCCTCCTTTGCTGTATCCATTATAAATCAATTACGCTGATTTTTCAAGTTACTATCTAATTTATTAGTGACTAATGATACGACTAATATCTTGCCGGAAAGGAGTTCAGGCGATATAATGAAATCACCAAAGGCAAACAAGCAATATGGAGGTAAACAAAATGCTTAACGAAAATGTAAAGAAGCTTCTTGAAAATAGTATGTGGGATCTCGCGACCTGCGCAGACGGCAAGCCGAACGTGGTTCCGGTAGCGTTCAAGTTCGTGACTGAGGACGGAAAGCTGGCTGTCGGTGATGTGTTCCTCGAAACCACGCTGAACAACATCAGGGATAACGGCGGCAGGATCGCGGTTTCTGTGTACGACGCCAAGAGCCTTGAGGGATATCAGATAAAGGGCAGGGCTGAATACCTTACTGCCGGCGATATCGTCGATACGTTCAAGCAGATGGTCGAGAAGATGTTCAATGGCGCAGCTACTGCCAAGGGAACGCTGCTGATAACTCCGGAAAAGGTCATCGTGACGACTCCGGGCGCGGACAACAAGAAAGAGATCTGACAGTGAAACGGCGCAGGGGAGATGATCCCCCGCGCCGTTTCGGTTTGATTATTGGCGGCGAGTTGAAGATGGTATGCCAGGCGGTTCTGGCTGGAGTATTTCAAAAATAGATTCCAACAGCAGGGAACACACGCCAGTGCGAGGTATCTATTTTAAGAGAAAAAATTTCAGAAAAGTATTGACAACTCAAATGTTCTTTGCTATAATATTACGGTCGGACGGTGCATTAAATGCACCTTGCAAGGTGTCTCAAACACAAATGAGATTCCCGGATGGGGACATGATCATCATGAGCCAGATAAGACGTTTAGTCTTACCTGGCTTTTTTTATTGGAG
>CALBGD010000301.1 GCA_937893735.1 uncultured Clostridia bacterium
CCCACGAACTCCAGCCGGGATATCTGTTTCTTTTCCCGCAGCGCGGCAGCGGCGATTTCTGCCATACTGGTCAGAACAGCAAAGCCTTCATTCTTATCGCCGCCGCCGCTCGGATCATTTATACCGCTTTCCGATATCAGACTTACATTGGGGAAAACGCGGCGGAGTGCGTTCATTTCCTCCTGCGCCTGACGTAATGTAATTTTATCTCGTTGCTCCATTTTACCGCTCCTTACACACTTAGGTCATTCCCTGCTCCGATATCTGCGATGTTTGCTCAGACATTCTGTTCTGTAATATTATTGAATTGAAGTATCTTCGATTCCATGTTTTACAAAGCAAGGAATTGCCCCTTAAAAACAAAAATCGGGCAGGTGCCCGGCAGAAATAATTCAAATTCATTAGCTACATTATATATTATAGCAAGATATATCCGCAATGTCAACAAGTAATTTAAATACACTGCAAAAAAAGAATATGTTTTGTATTTTGTTACAATTCCACATCTTATTCATGATATAATAGTAGCAACACCGCACAATTACTCATCAGCATAAAATAAAGTATCATATATCCTTCTGATTTATCACTATATTTAGTTTATTTTTATATTGACGTTTTTGATTGGTTTGTGCTATAATGAACACAAGTAATGCATTACGTTAAATCAACAAAGTAGCAAATATGTAATATATTGTATCAGCGGTTGGTAAAAGCAATACCAGAAGGGAAAAACAATGGACAAGGAAAACCTGCTTGAGGAAATACTGAACGGCTCAAATCAGATGATTCATATAAGCTATGCAGACAGTTACGAAATGATCTATGCCAATGAACCGGCAAAGAAATTCAGCGGCAGTCCGGACAGGAATTATCATGGTGTACCCTGCTACAAGTACATGATGGGACTTGACGCTCCCTGTCCGTTCTGCCCGATGAACAACATGGAAAACACTGATTCCCGCGAAGCAGAGTTGGACAACGGCAGCCAGATTTTCGCGGTAAAAACCCGCTGCATCGAATGGCATGGGAGAAAGGCGTTCATTGAATACGCATGGGACATAACCAGCGTCAGACGCTCCCAGAAAATATACGAAGCTCAGGTGCAGACGCTGCTCCGTTCGATTCCACATGCGCAGGGAGTTTTCCAGCTGGACATTACGGACGACGTGTGTCTTTCCAGCAGCGGCATATCAAGATATGCAAAGAATTTTAAAAACGGCGCTGCGGTAAATGTACTGATAGAGCAGGCGGCCGAGTTTATTCCTGACGCTGGGGAAAGGAACGATTTCAGGCGTTTTTTCTCACGTGAAGCGCTCATAAAGGCGCATGATTCCGGAAGCGTTCAGATAAGCCATGAGTTCAGGTTTATTTTTGACGATGGAAGCCTGAACTTTACACGGATAATGGCACGCCTTTCCGTAAACCCCGCAAACGGCCATCTTGAAGCAATAATTTACGGCGTTGAACTAAGCACTGAAAAACAGGAGGCACTCAGAGCCGAATCACAGGTAAAAGAGCAGCTCAGCATATTTAATGCGCTTAGCAAGGACTTCCTAAACGTGTACATCATCGACCCGTTCAACGATTCCGTAAAGCTGCTCAAGCTGGACGGATATGTCACAAATGGGCTTGACATCACAAAGAACAACGCATACCCATATTATGCGACCTGCCTTCAGTACATCAGGGAACGCGTCTACCCGGACGACGCTGAACTCCTAGCTGAGGAAATGAAAATGGAAAACGTTATGAGGGAGATCCGTGAGCACGGAGAATATGTTTCCACATACCGGATTCTAGATAACGGGGAGATTCACAACTTCCAGTTCAAATACAGCCCGCTGGATAATTCCGACCACATAATCGCAGGATTTCAGAATATCGACGCGCTTATCGCAAAGGAAAAGAAACAGCATGATATTCTTGAAGCTGCCCTTGCAGAAGCAGAGCGCTCCAACCATGCAAAGACAACATTCCTGAACAGCATTTCGCATGATATCCGCACTCCGCTCAACGCAATAATCGGATTCACAGCGCTTGCTTCTTCCCATACTGACGACCCTGAAAGCGTGAGCGGATATCTGTCAAAAATCACCACCTCCAGTAACCATCTGCTTTCCCTCATAAACGATGTTCTTGACATGAGCCACATTGAAAGCGGAAAGATCAATATAGAAGAGACCCCTGTGCACCTATCTGATTTACTGAACGACCTGCGAATGATCATTCTCCCGAATATTTCCTCCAAGCAGCTTGACCTGCTTATCGACACGCTGGACGTCACAAGTGAGAATATCTATACTGACAAGCTCAGACTTAATCAGGTCCTGCTCAACATTCTCTCAAATGCGGTAAAATTCACCAAACCGGGCGGCAAAATCAGATTCAGCATCATTGAGCTCCATGACGCCGGCGAGGGCTTCGCACATTTTAAATTCCGAATAAAGGATACCGGAATAGGCATTTCCGACGAATTCAAGCCGCACATCTTTGAGGCATTCTCCCGCGAACAGACCTCCACCATCAGTGGGATCCAGGGCACAGGGCTCGGAATGTCCATTGCAAAGAGCATCGTTGACATGATGGGAGGCACGATCTCCGTTGAAAGCAATCTGGGCAAGGGAACGGAGTTCACCGTTGACCTCACATTCAGGGTATGCGGCACATCGGATTTAAACGAGATCATCCCGGAGTTTCAGGGTATGCACGCACTCATCGCGGACGACGATTTCAACACCTGCGCCTCTGTTACTCATATGCTTGACAGCATAGGTATGCGCTCAGAATGGACTACCTCCGGAAAGGAAGCTGTCCTGCGCACAAAACTCGCGCTTGAACGCCACGATGAATTCAGTCTGCTCATTATCGACTGGCTCATGCCTGACATGAATGGGATAGAGACCGTAAGGCGCATACGCCAGCTTATCGGCGACAGCAAGCCTATAATCATTCTCACTGCCTACGACTGGACGGAGGTAGAAGCCGAAGCCCGCGAAGCAGGAGTTATCGCGTTCTGTTCAAAGCCCATATTCATGTCGGAACTAAAGAATATTCTTTCAAAGCCCTATTGCACTTCCCAAAAGAGATCAGCAGAACAGGATAATGCGCTCTTGTTTTCCGGCAAGAGGATACTGCTGGTCGAGGACAATGAGCTCAACATGGAAATAGCCGCAGAGCTTCTTAAGGAAGCCGGGTTTGAGCTTGATATGGCATACGACGGCACCGAGGCCGTCGTAAAGGTCAGGAACTCCGAGCCGGGCTATTACGACCTTGTGCTCATGGATATCCAGATGCCTGTAATGAACGGCTATGAGGCGACAAAGCAGATTCGTCAGCTCAGCGACAAGCGCCTTGCAGAGATCCCGATATTCGCCATGACCGCTAACGCTTTTGAGGAGGACCGCCAGAATGCGCTCAACGCCGGAATGAACGGTCACATCGCAAAGCCTCTTGATATCCCAAAGCTGTTTGATACGCTGAAAAATTTTTTCAAAAACATTGACGAAAAACACGAAAAGAGGTAACCCCCAGTTTAAAGATAAACAAAAACTCCTGCTGTACATTCTCGCAAATGCGGAAAACAAACTTTTTATCCTAAATGAGCCATGATATCCGCACACCAATGAACGCTTACCACCATTGCGGAGCAGTATCTCAACGACAGGGCGCACGTAAAAAACTGTCTTGAAAAAAACTCCCTTGCAAGCGGACATCTCCTGACGCATCAGACCTAGACCTGGTAAACATAATGTATCCTCTGGCGGAGGAAAAAAGCAAACCTTTCTCGGAATATTTGGATCCAAAAAGGAATGCATCATTCTGATAAGCGCGACCGATGATTTATCCGTTTTTTCAGTTTTCTCCAGACAACGGAGCAGCTTATCCCAACTGCCGCAGACGTGACCACCCATGTTATCGGGAATACAATATACAGGCTCTGCAAGGTCTGGAAGTACTCAAACACAGTGAACACCCACACAATTCTAAACA
>CALBGD010000302.1 GCA_937893735.1 uncultured Clostridia bacterium
CCTGCGAGCTTTCCGGCGGTCAGCAGCAGAGAGTAGCCATCGCAAGGGCGCTCGCGATGAATCCGGCGATACTGTGCTTTGACGAGCCGACCTCCGCCCTCGACCCGGAGCTTACCGGAGAGGTGCTCAGGGTTATCCGGGAGCTGAAAAATTCCGACCGCACAATGATTATCGTCACTCATGAGATGGGCTTCGCAAGGAGCGCGGCGGACAAGGTGATTTTCATGGCGGACGGCGTTATCGAGGAGTACGGCACCCCCGAGGAGGTATTCGGCAGCCCCAAAAGCCCCAAGACCGTGGCGTTCCTTGAAAAATCCCTTGAAAATATCACCTGATGATTCTGCAATATTCTAAGTCTAATCCTGCAAAAATAAATTGAGATTCAGCCTGTAAAGTCCTTTTGGACTTACAGGCTGAATTTTATGCAGGATATCATTTCAATAAAATACAATTCAGTTGTGCACAATGCATATAAACTCCAGCATAAAATTAAGACTATTTGTGCATATATGTGATTGACAAAATCCGCGTTTTCGGCTAAAATATAAATGTAATCAAGAAACAAAGGCGTTTCGGGATACGGGCTTATTGTCCGCGTCCGAAACGCTTTTTTAGTTTCCGAATCTACACGATAATCAAGGAGGAAAAGGGACATGGCAGAACATTTTAACGTAGTGGAGCAGTTCGGCATTGACGTATTCAATGAGGAAACGATGAAGCAGAGGCTTCCGAAGAACGTTTTCAAGGCACTGAAAAAGACCATTGCCGAGGGCAAGGAGCTTGACAGCAGCATTGCAGATGTAGTTGCAAGCGCAATGAAGGACTGGGCGATCGAAAAGGGTGCAACACATTACACCCACTGGTTCCAGCCTATGACCGGTATCACCGCTGAAAAGCACGACAGCTTCATCTCTCCGATGGGCGACGGCACAGTTATCATGGAGTTCTCGGGCAAGGAGCTCATCAAGGGTGAGCCTGACGCTTCCAGCTTCCCGTCCGGCGGAATCAGAGCTACATTCGAGGCAAGAGGCTACACAGCATGGGATCCTACCTCCTACGCATTCGTAAAGGGCGGCTCCCTCTACATTCCTACCGCATTCTATTCCTACTCCGGCGAGGCACTGGACAAGAAAACTCCTCTGCTCCGCTCCATGGACGTTGTTTCTGACGCAGCGCTCAGAATTCTGAAGCTGTTCGGCAACACTACTGCAAAGAGAGTAGTTGCAACCGTAGGCGCTGAGCAGGAGTACTTCCTTGTAAACAAGGCTACCTACGATAAGAGAAAAGACCTTATTTTCACAGGCAGAACGCTGTTCGGCGCTCCCGCTCCCAAGGGTCAGGAGCTTGACGACCACTATTTCGGAACCATCAAGGACCGCGTAGCAAGCTACATGAAGGATCTCGACGAGCATATGTGGAAGCTCGGCATAACCTCTAAGACCAAGCACAATGAGGTTGCCCCCGCACAGCACGAGAACGCTCCGATTTTCGCACCTGCTAACCTCGCTACCGACCAGAACCAGCTCACAATGGAACTGATGAAGAAGATTGCTCTTGAGCACGGTCTTGTATGCCTGCTCCACGAGAAGCCCTTTGCAGGAATCAACGGTTCCGGTAAGCACGATAACTGGTCTCTGTCCACAGACGACGGTCAGAACCTGCTCGACCCCGGCAAGAGCCCGATGGAGAACGCGCAGTTCCTGACATTCCTGGTTGCCATCATCAAGGCTGTTGACGAGTATTCCGACCTGCTCAGACTTTCTGTTGCTTCCGCCGGAAACGACCACAGACTGGGCGCTAACGAGGCACCTCCTGCAATCATCTCCATCTTCCTCGGCGAAGAGCTTGAGAATGTTATCGAGGCTCTTGAAGAGGGCAAGGAGTATACCTCCGGCAGAGAAATGTTCAACGTTGGCGTTTCCTCGCTGCCTAACTTCCCGAAGGATACTACCGATAGAAACAGAACATCTCCGTTCGCGTTCACCGGCAACAAGTTCGAGTTCAGAAGCGCAGGTTCCAGCCTGAATATCGCAGGTCCGAACACAGTGCTGAATACTATCGTTGCAAACTCCCTGTCTGAATTCGCAGACGTGCTCGAAAAGGCTGACGATTTCAACGCAGCTCTGCATGACCTGCTCGTTAAGAATATCAAGCAGCACAAGAGAGTTATCTTCAACGGCAACGGTTACGGCGCTGAGTGGCTGGTAGAGGCTGAGAAGCGCGGCCTGCCGAATCTCAAGACAACTGTTGACGCTATCCCGGCTCTCACCGCTGAGAAGAATGTAAAGGTATTCACCAAGTTCGGCGTTTACAGCGAGGTCGAGCTCCACGCAAGACAGGAGATCAACTACGAGAACTACTCCAAGATCATCAACATCGAGGCTCTGACCACCAGCGATATGGCTAAGACAGAGATTCTGCCCGCAGTAATGAAGTTCTCCAAGGACGTATGCGACATGGCAGCAAGCAAGAAGGCGCTCGGAATCGAGCCCGTTGTTGAAACTGAGCTTGCAAACAAGACAAACACACTGACCATCTCCCTCAACGAGAAGATCGACGCACTGAATGCCGCTATCGTAAAGGCACAGGGCGTATCAGACTACGCTGAGCAGGCAAAGGCTTACTGCGATGATGTATTCGTTGCAATGCAGAGCCTCCGCGCTGTTGCTGACGAGCTTGAAACTATCGTCGGCGAGGAGTACTGGCCGTTCCCGACATACGATGAGCTTCTGTTCAACGTATGATCCCCGCTGTAATGCGGCTTAAACATCGACTTAAAGCGTAAATTCTCGCTTTAAGATATCCCGCTCCCTTTCCCTTTTTTCGGGGCTGTCATAAGGCAGCCCCCTTTTCTTTTGGAAAAGGGGGCGTAATTTATACGGTTCGCTTTTGCTTCACGGCTTTTTTGTAGACTATCACGGAAACCGCCGCGGATATGACCTCGGTTATCCAGAATGCGTTCCATACAGCGTCAGCGCCGAAACAGCGCGTGAGTATGAACGCCGCCGGGATTATCAGCACGATGTACCGGCACAGTGAGATCACCAGCGAGGGAAGTCCCTTTCCCAGTCCCTCCAGCGCTCCGGAGGAAGTCACGGAAACAGCCGAAATAATGAAGCCCGCGCTGATTATCCGCAGTGCGGAGGCTCCTGCGGCAATAACCTCCTCGCTCTGCGTGAACAGTGACATCAGCTCCCCGGGAATCGCAAGGCAGATAACGGTTCCTATAACCATGATGATTCCGCTGGTCAGAAGGACATCGCGGTAGAGCTGGCTTACGCGCTTGTGCTCCCCGGCTCCGTAGTTATAACCGACAAGCGGGCGCATTCCCTGTATTATTCCGTTCGCCGGGAGGTAGAGGAACGTCTGGAGCTTGTAGTAGATTCCCAGCACGAGTATGTACACCTCGGAGTATGCCGCGAGTATCGCGTTCAGCGCAGAAATCAGTATCGAGGGAAGCGCGAGGTTCAGCACTGCAGGGATTCCGATGGCATAAAGCCTTGCTGTCATGTAGCTCTGCGGTCTGAGGTATTTCCTGCGGAAATGAACGCCTATATCCGTCCGGAAGTACACCGCAAGGTAAATCGCGAGGTAAATCGCGAGGGACACGCACTGACCGATTCCCGAGGCGAGAGCGGCGCCCTCTATTCCCATTTTCGGGAATCCGCAGCCGAAAATCAGCATAGGGTCTAGGATTATGTTGCAGACGCACCCGCACAGCAGGCTCACCATGGAGGTTTTCATTCTGCCGACAGCCTGAAATATTTTCTCGAATGCCATGCCGAGGTTGATTATCAGCGTGAATGTAAACGCTATGTTTGCATAGCGCACGCCGAGGTCGATTACAGCCTGAGAGCTCGTGAACATTCCGAGGAACGCGGGCATTACCGCAATACTTCCTGCGGTGAGAATCACGCTGTGGAGCACGGCGAAAACAAGTCCCTGAGTTGCGGCGCGGTCGGCCTTTTCGCGCTCTCCAGCTCCGGAATAGAACGCGATCACCGCGTTTATCCCGATTCCGAAGCCGATTCCCACTGCGTTTATAAGGTTCTGGACGGGGAACACAAGCGAGAGCGCGGTCATGGCGTCGTCGCTTATCTTTGCCACGAAGAGGCTGTCCACAATGTTGTACAGCGAGTTCACAAGCATTGACAGCACCATCGGCAGAGCCATCGACATCAGAAGCGGGAAAACCGGCTTCTCTTTCATAAAAGTATCGTTCATTTTACCTCCGTACCCGGAAAATTGCACAAAAATAGCCACACGAACGCATTCGGCATTCGTGTGGCGAAAAGGTGAGCAGCTCCGGAAAAATCCACATCATTGTTTTCGTTGATAGTATATCATAAAGATGGGATTCTGTCAAGAGGTGCAAAAGAATTTCTGAGAAATCAGAATTCAGCGATTACCTCGACCTCAACAAGGGCGCCCTTGGGGAGGTTAAGTCCGCCGACGCAGGAGCGTGCGGGCTTTCCGGTGAAATACTCGCCATAAACAGCGTTGAAAGCAGCAAAATCGCCGATATCGTGCAGGAAGCAGGTGGTCTTTACGACCTTGGACAGGTCGGAGCCTGCCGCTGCGAGCACAGCCTTCAGATTCTCACAAACCTGCTTGGACTGACCCTCGATTCCGCCTTCTGCGAGGTCGCCGGTCGCCGGAACAATAGCAATCTGACCGGAGGTATAAACCATGTTTCCTACTACCTTTGCCTGGGTGTAGGGGCCGATAGCTGCGGGAGCGTTGGAAGTGAATACGTCTTTCATGTTAGTTCTCCTTTGAATTAGTCTACGATCTTGAAGCCCGCGTCCGTGAGAGCCTGTCTGATCTGATTGAGGTGCTCGAAGTTTCTGGTCTCCATCTCGATTCTGAGGTAGCAGCCGTTGATATCAGAATTGCCAACGTGTTCGTGGTGAACTCCGACAACATTGCCGCCTAGACCAGCAATAATCTTGGAAACGCCGAGAAGCTGACCGGGCTTGTCCATGAGCTCAATATTGAGCAGGGCAGTTCTGCCGGACTTGACAAGACCGCGGTGAATGACTCTTGACAGGATAGTAACGTCGATGTTGCCGCCGGAAACGAGGCATACGACCTTCTTGCCCTTTACGGGAACCTTGTTGAACATTACTGCAGCAACGGAAACAGCTCCGGCACCCTCAGAAATGAGCTTCTGCTGCTCGATTAGCGCGAGGATCGCGGCTGCGATCTCGTCGTCGGTAACTGTAACGATCTCGTCAACATACTTGCTGCAGATCTCGAATGTGTTCTTGCCGGGTTCCTTTACTGCGATACCGTCGGCAATGGTGGAAACCTTGTCAAGACGCTCGATTTTGCCATCGTGTACGGCGTTGAGCATACTCGGAGCTCCCGCCGCCTGAACGCCGTAGACCTTGATTTTCGGATTGAGCTGCTTGATGGTATAGGCAACGCCGGAGATAAG
>CALBGD010000303.1 GCA_937893735.1 uncultured Clostridia bacterium
AAATCGGGTCGGCGCCGGAAAGGATAGCGTCCGCGCCGTAGTTCTCATAGAACGGAGAGAATACTATTACCTTGTCGCCGGGATTGGTGACGGAAAGCATAGCCGCCATCATAGCCTCGGTGGAACCGCAGGTAACTACTATCTCGGAATTCGGGTCGATGTCGCAGCCCATGAAGCGCTTCTGCTTAGCCGCAACCGCGTCGCGGAAATTCTGCGCGCCCCATGTTGTTGCATACTGGTGGAAATCCTCGCGGGTGACCTCTGCGAGGCGGTCGAGAATCTCCCGGGGCGGCTCGAAATCCGGGAAGCCCTGCGACAGATTCACTGCGCCGTACTGGTTTGAAATTCTTGTCATGCGGCGGATCACCGAATCGGTGAAGCCGGCGGTCTTTTTAGAAAGCTCTCTCATGTGTGCTCCTTATTTCAGGTAAGATATGTGGTCGTTAAGGATATGCTTAGCGTCAAGCGCGGTCTTTATCGAACGCATTACGTCAAGGTTGTCGGGATTTGTCGCGCCGAGGAAATACGGACGCTTTGCAACGCCGATTCCGTGCTCACCGGAGGTCAGCCCTCCGAGGGAGTATGCATAGTTGTACACAGTGGTCATGTTGTCGTGGAGGTCGTTCTTCCACTGCTCGTCAGTGCGCTTTCCGCGAACCATGCAGAGGTGTACGTTGCCGTCGCCCGCGTGTCCGAATGCAACCATCTGCATTCCGGTCTTGCGCTCGGTCTCATGCACAAAGCCGATAAAGTCCGCAGTCCTGTTTATAGGCACAACCAGGTCTACCGGCTCCTGTTCGCTGACTGCCTCGACAGCCTTTACCAGACAGCCGCGTATCTTCCAGATATTTGCCGCCTGCTCCGGGTCTTCAAGCGTGATGTAATCCAGCGCGCCTGCCTTCAGCGCAACGCTGCGGACAAGCTCCGCGCTTTCCTTAACGGAATTCTCCATGCCGTCAAAGGTGAGGATTATATAGGCTCCCGCCTCGGGGACGGGGAATTTCAGCCCGGTGAACTTTTCGCCCAGCTCAACCACCGTGCGCTCAGTGAACTCTATCGCGGTGGGGTTTGCGTTTGCGCGGATAATGCTGAGAACTCCCGCGATACCAGTATTCAGGTCAGGGAAGGGAACCAGCACGGAGAGCGACTTCTCAGGCTTGGGAATGAGCTTCAGAATGCACTTTGTGATGACCGCCAGCGTGCCCTCGGAGCCAACAATGAGGTGCTTCAGGGAAAGTCCGCTTGCGTCCTTGACGTTCTTGCTTCCGGCGGTGATAACGCGTCCGTCTGCGAGTACTAATTCAAGACCACGGACGTAATCGCGGGTAACGCCGTACTTTACGGCTCTCATTCCGCCGGCGTTGGTGGAGATGTTGCCGCCGATGGTCGCGAGCTTCTCGCCCGGGTCGGGGGGATAGAACAGCCCCTTGGATTCAACGAGCTTCTGGAAATCCTGGAGCACAACGCCCGGCTCCACAACGGCAGTGAATGTGCCCTCGTCTATTTCAAGGACCCTGTTCATCAGCGAAAAGTCGAGGATTATTCCGTTTCCGTGGGGAACCGTGGAGCCTACCAGATTCGTGCCGGCTCCGCGGGGAGTGACCGGAATATCGTTCTCGTAGGCGTACTTCATCAGCGCGCTGACTTCCTCGGTGGATTTCGGGAACACCAGCGCGGCGGCGGTGCCTTTCAGCCTGCCGAGTGTATCGGACAGGTACTTGTCCTCAATGTTTCCTATTTTCACCCGCTCCGGGTCGGGGATTATCTTAAGAAGTTCGTCCATACTGTGCCTCCTGAATATGCAATTATTCGGAATTGCGGCGCCGTTCGCAGGTATTTGAAATATCCGCGAAGCGGCACCATAATTCCGAATTACGAATTATGAATTCCGAATTAATCTAAAGTCCAAGCAGGAACAAAGAAGCCCTTGAACTCGTTGTTGTAGATATCAATGGTATCCTGAGTCTGATATGCTTCAACGATTCTCTTGTAAACGGGGTTCTCAGCGTCCTCGGTTCTTACGGCGATGAGGCAGTAGTAGCTGTTATCAGCGTACTCGCTCTCCTTGTAGATAGCGTCGTCTGCGGTAAGACCGCTGTCGAGCGCGTAGTTGCCGTTGATCACAGCGAGGTCAACGTCCTGGATTACGGAGTAAACGAGGTTTGCGTCTACCTCAACGAACTCAACGGGAACTGCGTAATCAGTGATATCGGTGATCTCGGGGGAAGCTCCAGCCTCTGCATTGATGGTGAAGAAGCCTGCGCTCTCAAGAAGCTTCAGCGCTCTGCCCTCGTTTGTTACGTCGTTCGGAACCGCGATCTTCAGTGTGTCGGTGGAAGCAAGCGCGTCCTCAATGGTGAGGCCCTTTGCGGTGTAGATGTTCATTGCAACGATGTAGGTATCGCCGATCGCGGTCAGGTCGTAGCCGTTGCTTGCAACATCGTTGTTGAAGTAAGCGTGGTGCTGGAATGCGTTCATGTCGATCTCGCCGTTGTTGAGCGCGTTGTTCGGGATATTGAAGCTGGTGAACTGCTCGTATTCAATATTGATTCCCTCGGGAGCAAGCTTGTCCTTGATGGGGTTCCAGATGTCCTCGTATACATTGCCGGTAAGACCGATCTTTACTGTAACGGGGTTCTCGGGGGAGTAAGCCGCTTCGCTGTCTGCCGCAGAGCTCTCGTCTGCTGCGCCGTCCTCTGCGGGAGTGCTCTCAGCGGCGCTGGAATCAGCAGAATTGCTCTCAGCAGCGGAGGAGCTGTCGGCGGAGGAAGTGGTGTTTCCGCTGCAAGCGGTGAGGGATACAGCAGCGAGTACCGCTGCGATGGAAAGTGCGAATCTGTTCTTAATGCTTGTCATTGTTTTGTTCTCCTTTGAACTTGTTTTTAGGCTCCATTGCCTTTTTATTTTTCTGTTTTCTTTGCGATTATGTTTCCGGCTATCTGGATTATCTGGACGATAACCACCAGAACCACCACAGCCGCAACGATTATATCGTAATAGTTACGCTGAACTCCCTGAACGTAAGCGAAGTTGCCAAGACCGCCCGCGCCGACTGCGCCAGCCATCGCGGTGAGTCCCACGAGGTTTATCAGCGTTATCGTGATGCCTCTTGAAAGAGCGGGAATGCTCTCTTTGAGGTACACTCTGAAAATGATTCCGAACTTTGAGCAGCCCATTGACTGAGCGGCTTCTATAAGACCGGGGTTGACTCCTGCGAGAGCCGCCTCCGCCTGACGGGAGAAAAACGGCACCGTTCCCACGATGAGAGGGAAAATCGAGCCGGCAACGCCTATCGAGGTTCCGGAAATGATTCTCGTCAGCGGGATAAGCAGGAACAGCAGAATAATGAACGGCACAGAGCGCAGCAGGTTTATAATGATGTCCAGAACTCTGTAAACTGCGGTGTTCTGCATAAGTCCGCCCTTTTTCGTGACGGTGAGCAGGATTCCAAGCGCCATTCCGATAACGAGGATGTACAGCGCCGAAAGTCCGGTCATTGCGAGGGTCTCGAGCGTTGCGTTCCACAGCGCCGGGAGCTTCGGAATTACGTTCGGCATAATGCTTTCAAAGAACTCATGCACTGAGGATCACCTCCACTCCGACGTTTATATCGCAGAGATATTTCACTGCCGCCCTGATATCGTCCTCCCTGCCGTCTGCGATAACGACCAGACCGCCTATCGGGTTGTCGCCGATTATCTCAATGCTGCCGAAGATGATGTTCAGGTCAATGCTGAATTTCCGCGAGATGGTGGAGACCAGAGCCTCGCAGGCGCTTCTCTCGAGGTACTTGAACCGGAGTATCTTCTGACCCGGCTTAAGCTGCACCAGCGGAGATTTCTCCTCCAGCAGGTCGTTTATCCGGCTGAGCGAGGAGGTCGTGTCTACAAACGCCCTTGTGACGGGTTTCTGCGGGTTGGCGAATATCTCGAATACGTCGCCCTCTTCAACGACCTTTCCGTTCTCCATGACCGCCGTGCGGGTGCATATTTCCTTGACTACGTTCATCTGATGGGTAATCATCACGATGGTTATTCCGAGCTTTGCGTTCAGGGATTTCAGCAGCCGGAGTATTGACTCGGTGGTCTGCGGGTCGAGGGCTGACGTTGCCTCGTCGCACAGGAGAATCTCCGGGTCGCTGGCGAGCGCGCGGGCTATTGCGGCTCTCTGCTTCTGTCCGCCGGAAAGCTCCGAGGGATAGGCGCCCGCCTTGTCCGCGATGCCTACCAGCTCCAGCAGCTCCATTGCCTTGGCTTTCAGCTCCGCGCGGCTCTTTCCGCTGTATCTTATCGGGAATATGACATTCTGGAGCACCGTTCTTGAAGCAAACAGATTAAAGTGCTGGAATATCATTCCTATTTTCTTGCGCTGGC
>CALBGD010000304.1 GCA_937893735.1 uncultured Clostridia bacterium
CGGAGGGACCTCCCTCGGCGCGGTGGGTCTGGGCAGACGCCTGGCTCCGCCGTATTCCCTCAGGATAAGGTACATCATATTGAGGATATTCGGGTAATCCGCAACATAAAAGTACTTGCATATCAGCGAATAATTGCGCATATCACGCATTTTCCCGGGCATTACCTTTCCCATCGCCTCCGCCATTGACTGCATTTTCTTCATGGCAGCCATGTCAGGCTTTTTGCCGCCCGACGACCTCATAGCCTCCGCAGAAAATCCACCGAGCCTGAGATACTGCCGCGCGTCATTCCCATAGGGAATGACGTTTCCTTTACATCTGGCGAGCCCTTCGTTCACCGCTTTGATTATTTCCACCGGGCTTCCCATAAGGTCAACAAAAACCATGTCCGAGGAAGAAACATCTGCTATCAGCCGCTCAGTCTTTTCCCTGCTGTACTCTGTGACTGCATAGTACAGCCTCAGGTCAAGGATACCCGGTTCAGCGCGGGATATTTCACCCGCCGCCTTCATCAGGCATTTTAGCGACGGCGCAGATACGGTTATAAATGTGAATTTCATCGGCGCACCCTCTTTGCATAGAATATAGGCGAGTTATCCTCGCTGTCTGTAAGTATCTCGGCTTCCACCTTAAAAACCTTTTCCAGCTCTCCGTTGTCAAGTAGCTCCTGCGGTCTGCCCGTCCTGTATATCTTTTGGTTGTCGAGCAGAACCAGCTCATCGGAATATCTCGCCGCGTGGTTCATGTCGTGCAGCACCATCACAACGGTTATGCCCTCCTCGCGGTTAAGCGCAGAAACAAGCTCCATTATCTCAAGCTGATGGGCTATATCAAGATATGTCGTCGGTTCGTCAAGCAGTATCATTTCCGGCTTCTGGGCTATTGCCATTGCTATGCGGGCGCGCTGGCGCTCTCCGCCGGAAAGCGCATTTATCCTGCGGTTCTGGAGCGATAACATTCCTGTTCGCTCTATCGCCCAGTCAACTATTCGCGCGTCCTCGCTGTCGGAGCCCGCCCACCATTTTTTATGAGCATATCTGCCGTACTGTACGAGCGTTCTGACCGTGATGTCGCTCATGCTGTTATCAGATTGTCCGAGCACTGCCATTTTACGGGCTACCTGCTTGGTGTTGGTCCTGAATATATTGCTGCCGTCAAGCAGAATCTCCCCGCTTTCCGGACGGAGATTCCGGCTCATCGCACGGATAAGCGTCGTTTTTCCGCAGCCGTTGGGTCCGATTATAGAATAAATCTTTCCACGCTGTATATCAAGGTCTATATTGTCCAGAATACGGCGGTTTCTGTATCCCGCGCATAGGTTTCTTACTGAAAGAATAACATTTTCCACAGCCGCCTACTTTCTCAGCAGATAGAGGAAGAATGGAACTCCCAGAACTGCCATGACTATTCCAACAGGTATCTCAGTGGGGCTGAGGACCGTCCGCGCAAAGGTATCGCTAAGCATGACAAGAGCCGCGCCAAGCAGAGCAGCCGCAGGAAACATGATTCGGTAATTGTTCCCGAGAA